>CBFGNY010000040.1:0-27124 GCA_965650235.1 uncultured Flavobacterium sp.
ATATGCAAAGTCGAAAAAAGAATAGAAGCAAAAGCGTATCCTTGCGCCGGAAAATCAATCATCATTCCGACTACAGCCAGTTCTGTTGTCCAAAATAATTGGTTGTAGATGGGTTTTTGCTGTTTTTCTTTTGGAACAAAAAAATGAAAAATCAAACAGTACAACATCATATAGACCCAGCCTAACATCGCCACGTGTGAATGGCCGTGCATTAAAAACTGAAAATTGACTCCGGCGATCGGTGCAACATACATCCATCGCAGCAACAGTCCCATCAGTGAAGCGATGAAAAAATTAGAAAAAGTACAGAGTAACCAACTCTTCTTCATGATTTTATAAAGGATTTAATTCTTGATGCTTAAAAGTGTGTTCATGCTTTAAATGAAAAAAAGCTTATATTGCTCTAAATGAGCCTGGATCTCTTTTTTAATTTCAGCTTTATTGGAATCCTCAAGATTATCGATTTTTAATTTTAACGGAATCAAATAGTTGTGTAACTGATTGTGTGCTTCACCTTTCATTGTACATTTTTTAAAAATCATGGCAAATTCAGATTTCATTTTCTCTTTCAAAATCAATGCGCTTTCTTCTTCGCCTGATTCCAGAATTATTTTTTGTAAAGTAGTAATCCCTTCAGTAGTTTCTGGGTTGGCTTCCCATAATTGTCCTTTGTTCAGGCTCACTTCCGCGGCTGTTTCGGTATTTTTTTCCGAAACTGAATTTATTTCATTTGCTTCTTGATGTTTGATCTTCTTTGTTTTTTTGGCATGATCCGATAGATACAATGGCCAATAAAAATAATACTAGTTTTATTTTTTTCATTTTGTTAAATTTTAGCTCCAAAAATCAGCATCTTCATTTTCTATAAAAGCTTCCTTTGAATGTATTTCTTCTATTTTTTTTAATTGTTCTTTTGTGGCTGCTTTTTGAATTTCAGCAAATAAAACACGCTCTTCAAAACGGATATGAGAGTCTAACTCTTTTTCGATTCTTTTTAAATTTATTTCCAGATCTGAAGTACTTTCAAATAATTCGTTTAACGTTCTGTGTTCTTTCAAAGCCTGCTCAATGAGCGCGTTATCTGCTTCTAAGATCGTGAAAACGTATTTTTCCTCCAGCTCAAAGTGCGTTTTTAAATAAATTTCATAAAACCAATCGACGTATTTTTTGATGCGCTGCAGGTCAATATTTTTCGCCATTCCAGTTTTAATTTTCCAGCAAAGCAGCAGACCATGATGTTGGTCGTGGCTTAAAGGCCTTAATTCCGGAGCTCTTTTGATGGGAGTAGTTGATTTCATTTGCTTAAAATTGATTGATTTAAAAAAATAAATTACTATCCTCTAAAATGAATTTTAATTTTCTCTGTACCAATATTTTGGTTTTCCAATTCTTTAAAAGAATGCCCAAGTTTTTCTATTGTCGAGGATCCATTAATAAAATGCTGAATGTAATAATTTCCTGAATATCCCAAATTTTCCAGAAAAAACACCATTTCCTGAATATCTCTTTTGTTTAATAAATCAGAGTGCACTGTTGTACGAACTTCAAAAGGTACTGTATGATGAAGCAATAAAAGTAATGATTTTGCAAAGGGAATGAAAAGTTTTGATTGGGTTATCTTTGCAAATTTCGCAGGCATTGCTTTAAAATCAAGTGCTACATAATTAATGAGTTCTTTTTGAATCAGTTCTTCCAATATATGCGGCCGTGATCCATTGGTGTCAATTTTGATCAAAAAACCCATTTTTTTGACTTCTGTAATAAACGAAACAGCCTTTTTATGTAACAGACATTCACCTCCGCTAAAAACTACGGCGTCCAATAGATTAACCCTGCTTTTGAGGAATTGAAGTGCTTTATCAAAAGTAATACGTCCTTTTCCGTATACAATTTCTGGATTATAGCAATACAAACACCGCATATTACAGCCTGAAAACCAAAAAATGCAAGCTGATTGGTGCGGATAATCTAATAAAGTAAACGGTGTAATACTGTAAATAGGGGCACTAACATTTTGCTTCATTGAAATGGGTTCGCTGTTTGTGTTCACCTTTTTTTCCGATATTAAAACTTTCTACGGGTCTGTGGTAGCCCATTACTCTTGTGTACACCAGGCATTTGGTGCGAACTTCTTGATTTTGTTCTAAAATCGCGTTGGTTGTTAGTTTCATATTTGCTGTTTTTTTAGTTATGAATTGTGTAAAATTTGCGGTGTGGTTTTTTCAAATCTCTATAAGCTTTGTTTTTTCTTCAATGATAATTTCATCGCATTTTGGGCAATATTCATGCTCTCCGTTTAGATAGCCATGAACAGGGCAAACACTAAATACAGGTGTTACTGTGATGTAAGGCAATTTAAAATTAGTAATCACTTTTTTTACAAAATTTTTGCAAGCTTCAGGTGAGCTTATTCTTTCGCTCATATACAAATGCAAAACGGTTCCTCCTGTGTATTTGCATTGCAATTGGTCCTGAAGCATCAAAGCTTCAAATGGATCCTGGGTAAAATCTACAGGGATTTGGGAACTATTTGTGTAGTAAATATTTTTTTCTGCTCCCGCCTGAATAATATCGTCAAAACGTTTTTTATCCTCTTTGGCAAATCGGTATGTGGTTCCTTCTGCCGGAGTGGCTTCTAAATTATAAAGATTTCCAGTTTCTTCCTGATACTGCTTAATTCTGTCCCGGATGTGTTCCAGAATTTCAGAAGCAAGTTTAATACCAGTTTCAGAAGTTATGTCGTCTTCATTATGGGTAAAATTCTGTATCATTTCGTTCATTCCGTTTACACCAATAGTTGAAAAGTGATTTCTGAAATGTTGTAAATACCGTTTGGTGTAGGGATACAATCCACGATCGTACATTCCCTGAATAAAAGTTCTTTTTTTCTCTAAAGTTGATTTGGAAATCAATAAAAGCTTGTCCAATTGTTGAAATAAAGCTGCTTTGTTTCCTTTGAATAAATAACCTAAACGAGCCATATTAATAGTTACCACGCCAATACTTCCTGTCATTTCAGCGCTTCCAAAAAGTCCGTTTCCACGTTTTAGTAGTTCGCGCAAATCGAGTTGCAAGCGGCAGCACATACTGCGAACAGCATTGGGCTTGTAGGCATTTTCATTTTCTATTTGATTGCCATTTTCGTCCAAAACATATTGGCTTCCAATGAAATTTTGAAAATAAGAAGAACCAATTTTCGCTGTGTTTTCAAAAAGCAGGTTTGTGTTCTCTCCATCCCAGTCAAATTCTTCGGTAATATTAACCGTTGGAATAGGGAAGGTAAAGGGCTGCCCATTGGCATCACCTTCTGTCATTACGGTATAATACGCTTTATTGATTAGATTCATTTCTTTTTGAAAATGCTCGTATCGTAAATTAGTAACTTCAGAAACTCCTCTGCTTTTAGCCCTTGCCAATAGGTCTGTACTATTGTTCTTTTCAAAAATATGACAATCATTTTTAGTCGGAATTTGTGCTTTTAAATCCTCAGGAACAACCCAGTCTAAAGTGATATTAGTAAAGGGAGATTGTCCCCAGCGTGCGGGAACATTCAGGTTGTATACAAAACTTCGTACCGCTTTTAAAACGTCATCATAAAGGAGATCGTCTTTGAATACATAAGGAGCCAAATAGGTGTCAAAAGAACTAAAGGCTTGTGCACCTGCCCATTCGCTTTGCAAAATCCCCAGAAAATTTGCCATCTGTCCTAAAGCTTCCCTAAAATGAGATGGCGGTTTGCTTTCCACCCGGCCTCTTACTCCATTGAAACCTTCATTTAACAATACACGCAAACTCCAACCCGCACAATAGCCCGTGAGGCAATCCAAATCGTGAATGTGAATATCACCATTGCGGTGTGCATGGCCTTCTTCTTTAGAATACACTTTATCCAGCCAATAATTTGCGATAACTTTTCCTGCTACATTGCTAACCAATCCTGCGTTCGAATAAGAGGCGTTGGCGTTGGCGTTGATCCGCCAATCTGTTTGTTGAACGTATTCTTCAATCGTTTGGGTGCTGTCGACATAAGTTGTATCATCATTCAATCCTTCAAAATGTTCACGTTGAAGCTTTCTGGTTTGTCGGTATAGCATAAAGGAGCGCATGGCATCAAAATGTTTTTTTTCGAATAATTTTTTTTCGATTACATCCTGAATTTCTTCAACAGACCATACTTCTTTGTTTTCGAGTTGTATAGCCACACTTTCAAAAACACTTTCGTCAACAACTATAGAGACGCTCTGAAAAGTTTTTTCAATTGCATCTTTGATCTTATAGCTTTCGAATGGCTGATAATTTCCACTTCTTTTGATGACATAATTTTCCATAGTTGTTGGTTCTTAGTGATTGAAAGCTACTTATTATTGAGCTGTAAAGTCTTTTTCAAGTTTGGCAGCTTTTGGAAATAAAATATTATTCTCCAAATGAATGTGTTTATGCAAATCCTGCTCAAATTCTTCTAGCATTGCAAACGTAACTTTATAAGTATTACAGCCATCGGCTGGCGGTGTATAATTGTTAGTTAATTCTGCTATTTTTCTAAAACGGACACCTTCGGCGTCGTGCTCGTGCATCATCATAGCAATTGGATTTTGAATTGTTTCAAAATGAGGCAGCTCAATTAATTCATCAGATAGAGTAGCATGAACCATTTTTTTTATAAATGGGAACAAAATCAGCTCTTCTTTTTTCATATGTTGTGCCAATTCTCCTGCGCAGCCTTTAAAAAGCTCATTTATTAATAATAGTTCAGGATGTTTTGCGCCATGCACTCTGCTGAGCTTATCTAAAAACTGCAGCAGTATTGGTGTTTTTTCTGATACATATCTGTGATGCTTTTTTTCAATATAATCAGCCAATAAATCAATCGGCCAGGCATTGTAATCAATTCCTGAATCGCTTTTTGATGATAGAACTGTTTCAATTTCCTGTAATAAAACATCTGCAGTCACTGCTTTTTTCTGGCAGGCTTCTTCAATGCTTCTGTTTCCGTTACAGCAAAAATCTATTCCGTATTTTGAGAACAAGGCTGCTGTTCTAAAATCTTTTGCCACGTATTCTCCGATTGTAATTTGTTCTAAAGTTTCCATAATTTTTATTTAGATTATAATTTGTAAATGATTAAACGATGATGATCTTAATAAAAGAGTATTTTGTCTTTTAATTAAACACACTTCATCATTTATTTTGTTATCCAGTTGTCTTATTATTATTTAATGTATTATTTGATATTGTAAAATTCGTATAATTATAAAATGCAGAATATGATTTAAATCATAAGACTGCATTTTTTTAAATATTTTTTTAAAGTGACCTTAACCATTTTTATTTTTAAAGGAAAATAGTCAGCTGTAAATATCTTTTCTTTTGGAGTTTTTTAAAAATAGTGAATATGACAAATATCATAATAAAGGATATTTTTATCCTTTATTTTTACACTATAAATTTCAAACCAAAATAATATGAAAACCAGTGTTAAATTAAACAGACAAATAAGGGGGTTTTTTATAATGTTGCTTGTTTTAGTCGGATTTTTTTCTTGCAAAAGAGGAAGCGATGAAGCAAAAAATTATCAAAATATTGAGGCCAAAGGGCAGCAAACTGCCGAACTCACGGCGCCTCCGTTTGTTCCGAAAGCAGTAGGAGACCGTGAAGCTACAAAATTAGTGGTCAATATGGAAATTAAGGAAATTGAAGGAGAAATGGTAGATGGTGTAAAATATATCTATTGGACTTTTGGGGGTTCTGTTCCCGGAAGTTTTATCAGAACCAGAGTGGGTGATGAAGTAGAATTTCACCTAAAAAACCATCCGGATAACAAAATGCCTCACAATATTGATTTACACGCGGTAACCGGGCCAGGAGGAGGAGCAACCTCATCGTTGGTTGCCCCAGGTCACGAAAAAGTGTTTAGTTTCAAAACCTTAAATCCCGGTTTATACGTGTATCATTGTGCTACAGCACCAGTTGGAATGCATATTGCTAACGGAATGTATGGGTTGATTTTGGTTGAACCAGAAGGAGGCTTGCCACCAGTTGATAAAGAATATTACATCATGCAAGGCGATTTTTACACCAAGGGCAGTTATGGGGAACAAGGTTCTCAACCTTTTGATATGGATAAAGCCATTAAGGAACAAGCTGATTATGTGGTCTTCAATGGGAAAGTTGGAGCTCTCGCCGGAGATAAGTCTTTAACGGCCAAAGTTGGTGAAACTGTCCGTATTTATATGGGAAATGGAGGTCCTAATTTGGTCTCATCTTTCCATGTTATTGGAGAAATTTTCGACAAAGTGCATATTGAAGGAGGGGATATGATCAACGAAAACGTACAAACTACCTTAATACCTGCAGGTGGTTCGGCCATTGTGGAGTTTAAAGTAGATGTTCCGGGAACTTTTATACTGGTAGACCACTCGATTTTTAGGGCCTTTAATAAAGGAGCACTTGGAATGCTGAAAGTTGAAGGCGAGGAAAATAAAAAATTGTATTCTGGAACCATACAAGATGGAATTTATTTACCAGAAGGTGGGACAATTCAAGGTATGCCAAAAGGCAAAGCAGTTCCTAAAACTACTGTTGCAAAAACTGTTCCTGAACAAATTAAAGCCGGTAAAGATTTATTTGACCGTACCTGTTATGCCTGTCACCAATCTGAAGGACAAGGTATTCCGAATGCTTTTCCTCCATTGGCAAAATCAGATTACCTGAATGCGAATCCAGATAGAGCTATTGGCGCGGTATTGCACGGATTAAGTGGAGAGATCACCGTTAATGGCAAGAAATTCAATAACGTGATGACCAGTCAGAACCTAACTGACGAGCAAGCTGCTGATGTTCTGACATACATATACAACAGTTGGGGCAATAATAAAACAGTAATAACTCCGGCAAAAGTAAAAGCTGTTAGAGCCAAACCTGCTCCAAAAGTAGCCCAGGAACATTAGAATAAATCAAAAAAAGTAACAGATGGCAGTATTTAAAACAATATCAATCCTATTTATATTCTGTGTAAGTTCTCTTTTTGCTCAACAAGAAAAAATGGCATCCATAAAGGGCGGTAGTTTTGTGCCCCTTTATGGTGCTACTTCTGAAAAACCGGTCAAAATACCTTCTTTTACTATTGATGTGTATCCAGTTACCAATATACAATTTCTTGCTTTTATCAAAAAATACCCAGAGTATAGTCGTTCTAAAATCAAAGGTATTTTTGCAGATAAAAGTTATCTGGCACAATGGACAAGTGATTTCGATTATGGTTTAAAGAATTTAAACAATGCCCCGGTTACCAATGTTTCCTGGTTTGCTGCCAAAAAATATTGCGAATGTCAAGGCAAAAGACTGCCAACAATGGACGAATGGGAATATGTAGCCATGGCCGATGAAAAACGTATTGATGCACGTTCTAAAAAAGAATTCAATAAATACATTTTGTCGTGGTATGAGAAGCCAAAAACCTATTTAAACCCTGTAGGTCAAACCTTCAGGAATTACTGGGGCGTTTATGACATGCACGGTTTGGTGTGGGAATGGACAGGCGATTTCAATAGTATCTTTCTTTCTGGCGAGTCCAGAAAAGATAAAGCTACAGATAAAAATCTTTTTTGCGGCAGCGGATCCGTAAATGCCACCGATTTAATGGATTATGCGGCTTTTATGCGCTATGCTTTCAGAAGCAGCCTGAAAGCAAATTATACCACCAAAAACTTAGGTTTTCGCTGTGCCAAAGATTTAAAATAGGTTCTAAACTATTTATATAAAAAAATGAAAAAACTGTTCCTGGGATTAACATTAGTCCTTTTAGTTTTACAGGGATGTAATACTAATAAAAAATCCGAAGATAAACCGATTTCAGATTTATCCATATACAATCTGCCTTCAAAATGGACCAATCAAAATGAGCAAAATCTTGAAATGAAGGATTTAAAAGGCAAAGTGCTCGTTATGGTAATGATTTATACTTCCTGCAAGGCAGCTTGTCCCAGATTAGTGGTCGATATGCGAAATATAGAATCTCGTTTGTCTGAGAACATCAAACCCGATGTAAAGTTCCTATTGGTAAGCATAGATCCGGAAGTTGATACTCCGGCACGATTAAAAGAATTTGCTATTGCTAATAAAATGGATGGAGGACAATGGGATTTTTTGAGATCCACAGAAGAAAATACCCGAGAGTTTGCAGCGGTTTTGGCAGTCAACTACAAGAAAATTGCTCCTTTAGATTTTTCGCATTCAAACATAATAAGTGTTTTTAATGCCGAAGGAGAATTAACATTTCAGCAAGAAGGTTTGGGCGTAAATTCTGATGCAACAATTAAAAAAATTACTGAAGAAGCCGAAAAGATAAATTAGAGCCTTTTTTAAAAATCTAAAAAAATGAAAATCTTTAAAATAATTTTTCTGCCCCTTGTATTGGTGGTCAGCAGCAATGCTTTTGCTCAGGAATTGGATGCAAATTTGCAAATTAGACCTCGTTATGAATTCAGAAATGGTTATAAAACACCCATACCTTATGGAGAAACCCCTGCCCAATTTGCTTCATCCAGAACCCGTTTGAATTTGAATTTCTGGCAAGATCAATTTATTACCAAACTTAGTCTGCAAAATGTTCGGGTTTGGGGGGATGTACCTGCAAATGCTACATCGGATGTAAATGGAATTCAGTTATATGAAGCTTGGGTACAGTACAATTTTAATAAAAAATGGAGTGTGCGTTTAGGCCGTCAAGTGATTTCGTATGACAATCAACGTGTTTTTGGTGAAGTCGATTGGGCGCAACAAGCGCAAAGTCACGATGCTGTGATGGCAACTTTTAAAAGTAACAAAAACCATTTGGATGTAGCGATTGCCTATAATGCAAATGCCGAAACCGATCTTGCAAAACCTTATACCGTGGTAAATTACAAATCGATGCAATATGCCTGGTATCATACTGAGTTGGGGAAAATAAATATGAGTCTCTTGTTTTTAAATACCGGTTATGAAAATAAATTAGTAGCTCCAGTTCCAACACCAACACCCGAATTGAAAGTAAATTACATGCAGACTTTTGGCACATATATGAATACCAAAGGCAAATCCTGGGACGGGGATTTATGGTTTTATGGGCAAACAGGAAAAAACGGAACTAATAAAGTAAGTGCTTTCGATGCAGCCCTTAATTTTAATTATAACCTGACCGATAAATTTAAAGCTGGCTTTGGATACGAATTTCTGTCAGGAAAAAGTCAGGCGAATATAAGTACCGATATAAAATCGTTCAATCCAATTTTTGGAACCAATCATGGACTGAATGGATATATGGATTATTTCTATGTTGGAAATCATAAAAATTCGGTAGGATTGCAGGATGCGTTTTTGAAATTTGGATACAATGTCAACAAATGGCAATTTGCTTTATTGCCCCATGTTTTTAATGCTGCGAATACCGTTTTGGATGCCAATGGAAATGAAATGAAAAACCATCTTGGTACGGAAGTCGATTTTACATTTGGCTATTCAGTCCATAAATTTGTAAATATAACTGGAGGTTATTCTCAAATGTTTGCTACAGATACCATGCAAGGACTGAAAGGTGGCGAGGTTGATCACACCAACAATTGGGCTTGGTTCATAATTAATGTAAATCCCCAGATTTTTTCGTATAAAAAATAATTGTTAATTCATCGGAAAGTTTTGCATAACCCTAATTGATTATTGGACGTACAATTAGTTTTTTTTGTTTCATTTTGTGAATTATTAAGTTTTATCGCTTATTTTTATTAATTTCATCTTTACTATTGGATTATTTTGATTTGAAGTCAATAAATGACTTATATCATGTTTTAGGATTACGGACTCTTTTATCTTTGTTTAAGAATTAATTAAAGGAAGTATGAGCAATTTATCACAATCACACAGAATATTATTTCTAAACACACTCGCTTTTGCAGTCTGTTTTGCTTGTTGGACTTTAAATGGTGTTTTAGTCACTTTTTTAGTTGACCAGGAAATTTTTGATTGGAATGTAGTTCAAATCGGATGGTTATTGGGAATTCCAATACTTACTGGCTCGCTAATGCGGTTACCAATGGGGATTTTAACAGATAAATATGGAGGTCGCGTGGTCTATTCTGCTTTGCTGATTTTGGCATCCATTCCTTTGTTTTTGCTTCCTTTTGCTGCTAATTTTTGGATGTTCGCACTATTGAGTTTTATGTTCGGAATGGTAGGAACAAGTTTTGCTGTTGGTGTGGCCTATACTTCACTATGGTATCCTAAAGAATGGCAAGGACGCGCTTTAGGAATTTTCGGAATGGGTACTGCAGGAGCTTCTATTACTCCCTTTATAGCACCCAGTATGCTGAAATACTTTTCAGCATCAGATCCCGTAAATGGGTGGAAATATTTGCCAGTAATTTATGGCGTAGTATTGTTGACGATGGGGATTGTTTTTATTCTTTTTTCCAAAACCAAAAAAATAGAAGCAAAAGCAAAAACAGTTAAAGAACTTTTACAACCGCTTAAAGAGGTGCGTGTGTGGCGCTTTGGAACCTATTATTTTTTGCTATTTGGTTCGTTTGTGTCATTTTCCCAATGGTTGTTGCCTAATTTTATGAATGTTTATCATACAACTTTAATTTTAGGAGGGCTGTTTACTACTTGTTTTAGTTTACCAGCTGGTATTATTCGTGCTTTTGGAGGATTTTTATCCGATAAATTTGGAGCAAGAAAAGTGATGTATTGGGTATTGAGTACTTCGGTAGTGTTGAGTTTTTTACTCTTATTTCCAAAAATGAATATTACTACTTCCGGTAGCGGCTTGATGGCAGCAAAAGCAGGAACGGTTACACAAGTTTCACCATCTAAAATAGTTATTGGAGAAAAAGAATATTTAGTTACTTCAAAAGATGTTAATGCAGAGCACAATCCGTTTTTTCCATCAAAAAAAACATGGCAGGAAGTTGTTGTAGCAGAAAATCAAAAAGTTCAGAAAAAAGAATTAATTGCAGACGGAATTACGCAAATTCATTTTGAAGCGAATATGTGGGTTTATCTTGTCTTGGTTATTTTAATTGGAACTTGTTGGGGAATTGGTTCGGCAGCAGTTTACAAACACATTCCTGAATATTTTCCAAATCAGGTAGGGGTTATAGGAGGAATGGTTGGAATGATTGGTGGTTTGGGAGGATTTATTGGTCCGATAGTTTTTGGATACCTGCTTGCCTTTACTGGATTTTGGACCAGCTCATGGCTCTTTATCTTTGTCTTATCCATTATTTGTTTGATTTGGATGCACCGTGTAATTGTAAAAGTCACTAAAGAAAAACTACCTGAATTTGCTCAGGATATGGATAGAAAAGATGTTATAGAATAGCCAATGAATAAAATATTTATTAATTTTTATTATAAATTAGAAAGAAATTAATCAATTCGTCTTGCAATCTATTAGCTTTTTCCATTTTTTTTGTAAATTAACCTTCTTTAGTAGTACAACATTTTTAAAAGCTGTTTTTATAAATAGTCAGAAAATGAAACCTATTTCATGTATTTGGTTCGGATTGTGATTTGTAAATTAACAGTTATTCTTTAATAATTAGGGTTTAAAAGTGACTTGAAGTAATGATAATTTAAAATGAAAAATAGAAACTACAATATAAAGGCTTTACTAATTGCCGCTTCCATGTCCGTGCTAATGATCATATTAGTATTTTATGGATCTAGAAAACTGCAAAATTTTGATGCAGCATTAATTACGTATTTATTTGGGACAGTATTTGCCTTTTTTGGTATTGTATACCGTTATTCTGTTTGGCTGCAAAGGCCGCCAACGTGGATTTATTTCAAAAGAGGAGTAAGTTACTTGTTTACGGGAAAAGTGTTTTCTCACTTTTGGTTTGCTTCAAAAGAAACAATTGAAAATATTGCTTTTCAGAAATTTATTTATCCCCGGGGCAAATATCGGTGGATGGCGCATTTTATGATTGCCATAGGCTGTACTTCCGCTTTTTTAATTACGATTCCACTGACTTTTGGATGGATTCATTTCACTATGGCCCCCGATTCAATATCGGTTTACGAAGCACATTTTTTCGGTTTCAAGGTCATGGAATTTAAATTGGGTTCCATTATGGCCTTCCTGACCTTTCATGCCCTGAACTGGTCTTCTTACCTGGTTATTTTCGGCTCGTTATACTACTTAAGAAGACGTTTGACCAATCCTGGTTTAATTGCTACTCAAACTTTTGAAGGCGATTTATTGCCCCTAATTTTATTAATTGCTATTTCCGCTACAGGATTGGGGCTAACCTATTCCTATCAGTTTATGAAAGGTTTTGCATTTGATTTCCTAGCTGTTTTGCATGCAGTAACGGTAATTATGTTCTTAATCTGGATTCCGTTTGGAAAGTTTTTTCATATCATTCAGCGTCCGGCACAAATCGGGGCACACATATATAAAAAGCAGGGAATGAAAATGGGAATGGCAGTTTGTGAGCACACCGGAGAGGAATTCGCTACCAATTTGCATATAAAAGATCTTAAAACAGTAACTAAGGAATTAGGTTTCAATTTTGACAGGCCGGATGGAACATCGCATTTAGATTTAAGCCCTGAAGGTAAAAGATCCCGTTTGGCACAAGCCCACTTAAAAGCAAGGCTGGAAGGCGGAAATTTATTTGGCTAATTTTTTTTAGTTGAATTGAAAATTAAAAACAACACTGGCGATTTTTATCGTATCGGTTAAAAAATATAAAACATGGCAAAATTACCTGTTTCAGAAGAAAATATTATAACTCAATTCGGTCCTCATAAAAATTATTCTCCAAAAGACGGTTATGAAGGCAGGGATGAGCCAGATGAATTGGTAAAAACACATTGTTGTTTTTGTGGAATGCAGTGTGGTATTCAATTGTCGGTAAAAGACAACAAAGTAGTAGGTTTTGAACCCTGGATGGAATTTCCGTTCAACGAAGGGCGATTGTGCCCTAAAGGGGTCCAGCGCTATTTACAAAACAATCATCCGGACCGTCTCTTGTCCCCGCTTAAAAGAGTAGAAGGGCAAGGATTTGTACCAACATCCTGGGATGATGCGATGGGTAAAACGGTTTCTGAAATTAAAAGGATTCAGGCGCAATATGGAAACGATGCCTTCTCGGTCCTTTCGGGTGTTTCGCTCACCAATGAAAAAAGTTATTTGATGGGTAAGTTCGCCCGTGTCGCTCTAAAAACAAAAAATTTAGATTATAATGGACGCTTGTGTATGGTAAGTGCAGGAGCGGGAAATAAAAAAGCTTTTGGTCTGGACCGGGGCTCTAATAACTATTCGGATCTGGAATATGCGGAAGTAATTATTGTGGCTGGTGCCAATGTTAGTGAAACTTTCCCAACATTAACCCACTGGATTTGGAAAGCGAGAGACCGTGGGGCAAAATTGATCGTTATTGACCCAAGAATCATTCCGCTTGCAAGAACGGCCGACATTCATTTGGATGTACGCCCGGGAACAGATTCGGCTTTGTATGGTGCAATGCTGAAATATTTGGTGGATCATGACATGCTGGATCACGATTTTATTGCCAACCATACCTCAGGTTTTCAGGAGACTATAGATTCCGTAAAAGAGTATACCCTGGAATGGGCAGAGGAAGTTACAGGTATTAAAAAAGAAAAAATTCAACACGCAGCCGAATTATGGGGCAGAGCCAAAACGAGCTTTTTGCTTCATGCCCGCGGAATTGAACATCATTCTAAAGGCGTCGATAATGTTTTGGGCTGCATTAATTTGGTACTCGCAACAGGAAGAATTGGACGTCCGTATTGCGGTTATGCCACTATTACCGGACAGGGAAATGGGCAAGGTGGTAGAGAGCACGGCCATAAATGCGACCAATTGCCAGGAAATAGGGATATTGAAAATCCGGAACATCGTAAATATATCTCAGAAGTTTGGGGTATTAATGAGAAAGATCTTCCCGGAAAAGGGTTATCGGCTTACGAAATAATCGAAGCCATTCATCGTGGGGAAATCAAAGGATTATTGTCTATTTGTTTTAATCCGTTGGTTTCTTTGCCCAATAGTAATTATGTTCGGGAGGCTTTAGAAAAGTTAGAGTTTTATGTTTGCATTGACTTTTTCTTGAACGAAACGGCCCGTCATGCCGATATTGTTTTGGCAGGATCATTACAGGAGGAAGAAGAAGGTACAACCACTTCAGCCGAAGGGCGTGTTATCCGCATCCGCCAGGCAGTTACTCCTCCGGGAGATGCCAGAACCGATACTTCGATTATTTTGGAATTAGCCAAACGCTTAGGCGAGGAGGATAAATTTACGTATGATAGTAGTGAAGCAATTTTTAATGAATTGCGTGTAGCCTCAAAAGGAGGAACTGCTGATTATTATGGAATTACCTACCAGAGAATTGAAGACGAAATGGGTGTTTTTTGGCCTTGTCCCGAAATTGGCCATCCCGGAACACCGCGTTTATGGGAAGATAAAAAATTTAGAACCTCAGATGAAAGGGCTCATTTTAATCCGGCACCGTACAAACTTCCAGGTGAGGTGCCAGATGCCGATTATCCAATAATTTTGACGACAGGACGTGTGGTTTCTCAATATTTGAGTGGTACACAAACACGAAGAATTGGAAAATTGGTTGATCAGTATCCGGAGCCTTTATTGGAAATTCATCCACATTTAGCTCAACAATATGGAATCAAACAAAGGGAATTAATAAAAGTTACTACCCGGCGTGGTGAAGGCATTTTTCCTGCAAATATTGTAGAAACGATTCGTGAAGACACGGTTTTTATACCGTACCACTGGTCTGGAAAAAAATCAGCAAACCAATTAACTCCCGGAACATTAGATCCTATTTCTAAAATTCCGGAATTCAAAGTTTGTGCCTGTCATCTGGAACCATTGCGTGAAATAGCACCACCTTCGAGCGAATCTATGGCTTATGCTAGTGTTTAACAACTAAAAAACAAAAAATGAATTATACCAATTTTAATAAAAATGAAGAGTTTTTTGTAGATATGCAACGTTGCATTGGCTGTAAAGCCTGCGAAATGGCTTGCGCTGAATGCGAAACCAATGGTCAGGAATCTTTAATTCACGTAAATTATGTCGATAGGGCATCAACTGTGCAAACTACTGTACAAGTGTGTATGCATTGTGACGATCCTGTTTGTGCAAATGTATGTCCTGCTGATGCTATTTCAAAAGACGAATTCGGAATTGTTCATACTGCCAATACGGAAAGATGTATTGGTTGTTCGAATTGTGTGATGGCCTGTCCATTTGGTGTGCCTAAAAAAGAAGAGTCCTACGATTTGATGATGAAATGTACGATGTGCTATGACAGAACTAGCGTGGGCAAAAAACCTATGTGTGCTACGGTTTGTCCAAGTGGGGCTTTGTTTTATGGTACCCGAGAGGAAATACAGGAAATGCGCCCAAATAGTTCGCCAGTAAATACTTTCCTTTTTGGAGAAGAGGTAGTGAATACAAAAGTTAATATTATGATGCCAAAAGGCAGTAATCAATTAATAATTTATTAGAATTCATGTCTAAAGAAGATAATTTAAATAAAAACTGGAAAAAAGATTTTCCAATCGAAAAACAACAGGCAACAAATGTGAGCAGTCGCGATTTTGCTAAATTCCTCACACTAGTATCAGGCGGGTTAATGGTTGGGAGTGGTCTGGTGGCAGCCAAAGCGCACCTATTTCCAAAAGATGAGCTGGATGGAGAGTACTTTGTATGTAAAAAAGAAGAGGTGCCTGTAGGGGGTACACGTGCTTTTGTTATCGAAGGAAGTATAATCCCTTATATATTGATTCATCTGGAGACGGGAGAATTCAAAGCGTATGAACAAAAATGCACCCATCTTTCCTGCTCTGTTTTTTATAAGCCTGGCACCGGCATTATTCATTGTCCATGTCACGAAGGATCTTTTGACGCTCAAACGGGAGATGTTATCGCGGGGCCCCCGCCCAGAGCTTTGCCTAAATTGGAAGTGCTTTTTAAAGAGAATGCCATTTATGTAAGAGCATCAGAGAATCTGGAAGAGAAACCAGGATAAATCCCTAAAATAAAAAACCATGAGTACTTTTAGAACTAGTCAGAATCAAGCCAATCCAAATAAATTAAACGCGATACTTTCTACCATTATTTTTATATTAATACTAAATGTGACTATTCAAATTTGGTTATTATATGCCGCCTTGAACAATGCTTTGGATAATAATAAAGAAATCCTTATTCCTGCATTTATAGCTTCATTGATATTATTTTTGATAGGTGTCGGTTTGCTTTATTACTTACCAATTGGAAATTTGAAGAATAAACGGTTATAAATTGATTTTAGAGTTTCAAATTAATGTTTTCTTTAGATGTGAAGCAAAGTGATGTTGCTTATTATAAAAAATATGGTTTGTGACCGCTGTATTATGGTGGTGCAGAATGAATTGGGAAAGTTAGGCTTAAACCTAAAGAGCATAAAGCTGGGGGAGATTACACTTAGCAGCGAACCTACGACTCAAGAATTATTTAAATTGGAAAAAACGCTGCTTACATTAGGATTTGAAATCATTGACGATAAGAGAAACAGAACTGTAGAAAGAATAAAAATATAATTATTGATTTAGTACATCATCAAAAAAATGGTGTAAAAACCAATCTTTCCGATGTATTAAGCGACAAACTTCAACATGATTACAATTATTTGTCCAACCTGTTTTCCGAAGCGCAAGACACCACCATTGAAAAGTACTTCATCGCCCAAAAAATAGAAAAGATAAAAGAACTATTGGTTTATGACGAATTGTCCCTCAGTGAAATTGCATTTCACCTTAATTACTCCAGTGTTGCTTATCTAAGCAACCAGTTCAAAAAGGTAACCGGGCTTACTCCGAGCTATTTCAAGCAAAGACGGGAGGATAAAAGAAAACCATCGGATAAGGTCTAAGTAAATCTTACAAATCCATTTCATAATTCCACAACGCTTCCCACCCATATTATCCCAATTTTGTATTGTTAATTAAAGCAAAAAAAAATGGCAACAGATAAAAAGAAGCAAGTCATTTATCTTCCCTTGGAAGATGTAGAAAGCGAACATTGTGCACTCATCGTTGAAAAGGGACTGGCAAGATTGAAAAGCATAGAAACACACCAGGTAGAGCTGAACAACCGCAGGGCTGTTATCACGGTTGACAACACACAAGCGGTAGCGGAAGCGATCAAAGCAATCAAGGACTTGGGGTATGGCGTTTCGACCGTAAAAAACACGTTTCCAGTATTGGGCATGACGTGCGCCTCTTGCGCGGGCAGTGCTGAGAGCATTGTTACATACGAGCCAGGAGTGGTAAGCGCTGCTGTAAATTTTGCAACGGGTAATCTTACCGTTGAATACCTGCCCAATATGACCGATGCGGCCAAACTGCAAAAAGCGGTACAATCTATCGGTTACGATTTATTGATTGAGGATGAAACCAAACAACAGGAAACTTTAGAAGTAATCCATGCTCAAAAATTCCAGAATCTAAAAATCAAAACCATTTGGGCAACTATCTTGTCTTTTCCTGTGGTTGTTATTGGGATGTTCTTTATGAATATGCCCTACGCAGACCCTATAATGTGGCTGTTTTCTACACCTGTTGTCTTATGGTTAGGCAAAGATTTTTTCATCAATGCATGGAAACAAGCTATACACCGTTCAGCCAATATGGATACACTGGTGGCACTCAGTACAGGCATTGCATATCTGTTCAGTGTATTCAATATGTTGCTGCCTGAATTTTGGCACAGGCGCGGATTACACGCCCATGTTTATTTTGAAGCGGCGTCTGTTATTATTGCATTCATTCTGCTGGGAAAATTACTGGAAGAAAAAGCCAAAGGGAATACCTCTTCAGCAATTAAAAAGCTGATGGGCCTACAGTCCAAAACCGTCATCGTGATACTACCGGACGGAACCCAAAAACAGACTGCTATTGAAGAGGTAGCTACAGGTGACGTTATTCTTGTAAAGCCGGGCGAAAAAATTGCAGTGGATGGTATAGTAACCTCAGGGAGTTCCTATGTTGATGAGAGTATGCTTAGCGGCGAGCCGATACCAGTACTAAAAAAAGGAAGTGAAAAAGTATTTGCAGGAACGATTAACCAAAAAGGGAGCTTTCAATTTAAGGCCGTTAAAGTAGGAAAAGAAACGATGCTTGCCCAAATTATCAAAACCGTACAGGATGCGCAGGGAAGCAAAGCACCTGTACAGAAATTGGTAGATAAGATTGCCGGTATATTTGTTCCTGTTGTGATAGGAATTGCCATCCTGACATTTATGTTGTGGTTTGTTTTGGATGGCGATAACGGAGTGGTACATGGATTGCTCGCAGCCGTTACGGTATTGGTTATCGCCTGTCCCTGTGCCTTGGGTTTAGCAACACCAACCGCTATTATGGTAGGTGTTGGTAAAGGTGCTGAGAATGGCATCCTGATTAAAGATGCTGAAAGCCTTGAACTGGCAAAGAAAGTTGACGCTATTGTTTTAGACAAAACCGGAACCATTACTGAGGGGCGGCCAGAGGTTACGGGTTTCAAATGGCTGAACAATGATGATGCAGCCAGCAATGTTTTATTGAGCATTGAAAAACAATCGGAGCACCCATTGGCAGAAGCCGTAGTGAAACATTTTGACGGCATACCGACACCCGCATTGTCCGGTTTTGAAAGTATAACCGGTAAAGGTGCAAAAGCCGGCCATGACAATGACACCTATTATGTGGGCAATAAAAAGTTATTGGCAGAAAACAATATCATTATTGATGACCAATTACAAATCCAGGCCGAACAATGGGGCAGCCAGTCCAAAACTGTTATTTGGTTTTTAAACAGCAGACAAGCTCTTGCTGTAATTGCAATATCTGACAATATAAAAGAAAAATCAGCACAGGCTATCCAGGAAATGCAGGCTATGGGCATTGACCTTTATATGCTTACCGGAGATAATGAAGCCACTGCGAAAGCCATTGCTGAGCAAACAGGTATCAGACATTATAAGGCAGAGGTGCTGCCCCAGCATAAAGCCGCTTTTATAAAAGAACTCCAGCAACAAGGAAAAATCGTTGCAATGGTGGGCGATGGAATCAATGACAGTACCGCCCTTGCAACTGCCGATGTTAGTATAGCAATGGGTAAAGGAAGTGATATTGCAATGGATGTAGCCAAGATGACCATTATATCATCGGATCTTACCAAAATTCCACAGGCAATAAGATTATCCAAACAGACAGTAGCTACCATAAAACAAAATCTGTTTTGGGCATTTGTCTATAATCTGATTGGTATTCCCATTGCAGCGGGCATTCTCTATCCGATAAACGGCTTTTTGCTTAACCCTATGATTGCAGGCGCTGCAATGGCATTCAGCAGTATAAGTGTGGTAAGTAACAGCTTGCGTTTAAAATGGAAAAAGTAAAACAGTAAATCTCACAAATCAATAAATAAAACAATACATGGGGCATCATACCGAAATTTGTATTTATAAATAACTTTCTAAAAAAGTAAAAAATGGAGAATAATAATCTTCAATTAAACAAATATCAATTGGCTGCTGAGTAGCCCGGATCTTTAAACTAATAAAAATAAAGTGAGATTATAAAAAAAATTGGCGTCAATTGTCTTCAATTGACGCCATTTGGCTTGTTGTGACCTCGACTGGATTCAAACCAGTAACCTTCTGAGCCGTAATCAGATGCGCTATTCAGTTGCGCCACGAGGCCTTATGTTCTCAGTAAGCTTATTTTTTTGTAGCTTTGATGAGCGTTGTTTGCGGGTGCAAATATAGGTATAAATGTGAGATATACAAGCGAAAAATAAGATAAAATTTAAAAAAAATGAAGTTAGAAAATTATATACGTGATATTCAGGGGTTTCCCAAAGAAGGAATTTTATTTAAAGATATCACTCCTTTACTAAATGACCCAAATGCAAGAGAAGAATGTCTGAAAATTTTAATCAATTCTTTAAATGGGCAAAAAATTGATAAAGTAATAGGAGCAGAAAGCAGAGGTTTTTTCTTCGGAATGTTATTGGCCGACCGATTAAATGCAGGCTTTGTTCCTGTCCGAAAGCCTAAAAAACTTCCCTTCGAAACTATTTCGGCATCTTATGATTTAGAATACGGAACAGACTCCTTAGAAATACATATTGATGCTATTAAAAAAGGAGATAAGGTTTTGATTCACGATGATGTTTTGGCAACTGGCGGAACAGCTAAGGCACTTGATGACTTAGTAAATGAATTAGGAGGTGAAATCATTCAGTTTAATTTTTTAATGGAACTTTCTTTTCTAAACGGAAGAGTTAAAATAAATGATTATCCAATATTTGCCGCAATTACTTATTAATAAATAATGCTTATTTAATTCCTAATCTGGATTTAAGTTTTAAAAACAATAAAGCAATTCTATAAGCATCTTCTGCCGAGGAATTTCTGTCACTTTTTGGAATTTTGTAAATCTCACATAAATCGTCCAAAGAAAATTGCTTATCATTAATATCCTGTAACTTTCTGTACATGACATCGATATCCAAGGCTTCATTTTTTAGTCTGCCGCAATCCAGTCTCTCAAGCGCAGCATTTATCATTTCAATATCAAAATTAACATGATGACCAACTAAAACAGCATTTCCTAAATATTCTATAAAAGTCTGAAGTGCCTCATTTTCCTGAAGCTTTTTCATCTTGCTTTCAATTATAAACTCGTTTGATAAACCATTATCATGAAGATATTTATATTGCAATAAAACAGCTTCAAAATTATCCTGAATTATGATGCTGTCATTAACAATAGCAAAAGAACCCATGGATAAAATTACATCTTTCAATGGGTTTAGTCCTGAAGTTTCGGTAGATATTACTACAAATCTGTTTGGCTTTGATTCAAACTTGCTAAGATAGTCTTTCCAAAAATCAGGATATTCTTTATTAATGTTTTTAAGCCAGTCGAGCATATTATGAAAATTGTGTGAGTTGAAATTTGCTTTTAATTAATTCCTCCAGATCACGCATAGGAGCTAACGCATTTTTTAATTTTTCTTTATCCGTTTTAGATAGTTCCTTAATATTGATATATTGACCAGAATCGTCATTTTTCAATCCTTCAACTGTTCTAAACTTCAACAATGTCAAAAATGCTTCAGCGCAACTTAAATAGATTTCAGCATTTTTTGAATCTGAAATTGCGAGTTGTTTAAATCGCAAGTAGGTGTTTTTTATTCCTTTTATATTAAAGCTTAATATTAATAATCTCGCAGCATCGATTAAAGGCATCAATGCTCTTGTTTTAATATCAAACTTCATTTTATATGGGCCTTCTTCTTCCAAAATGAATTTTTTGAAAAAACTTAAAGGTGAGTTCTTTTTTAGGGCATCATTTCCTAAAAAGTCGAAGAACAAAGGATTATTAATCGCATTCTTAAAAATAATATTTTCAATAGCCTCCTCAATTTTTGGTTCTCCAAAAACAATCTCATAATCAAAGAAAATACTGCTCAGATCATTACTGTTTTCACCTGGAGTATTCATCCAACTGTTGTATTGTTTTATCCAATCAGTCAGCGATTTACACCACAACATATTGCTTCCCATATGCCCGTTAGGACAAAATTCATAACCTACTTTTTCTAATAGAGATGTTGTTCTTTTGGCCAATCTTAAAAAATAATCTTTTACTTCTCTGTATTTTTCAGGTGTAACATCTTCAAAAATCAAAATACTATCCTGATCTGTAAGCAATAGCTGTTCTTTCCTGCCTTGGCTGCCAATACTTAACCATGCAAAACGGGCAGGAGGGGAGCCTAAATCCAATATTGATAATTCAACGGCTCGTTTTATGAGTGCCAGGTTTATTTCGTTGGCTATATTAGAAATGTGTGAAATTGGAATATTTTTTTGAATGGAGTTCTGAATTAAATCAGATAATCGATCACGTATCTGTTTTAAATCTTTTGGTAATTGTGAGCGCTTAATTTCTTTAATTAATACACCGGGATTACTGGCCTGAGCTACAATTAAATCATGTTCGGAAATAATTCCCTTAACAACAGATTTATTTGTACCATCTTTTGTAACACATAAATGGGTAACATTATGTTTTAGCATCAATAACTGGGCTTCTGCCAAAGAAACATTTTCAATAACAGTGACAACGGGCGATGACATGATTTTATCTATAGTCTCTGTTATAGGAAAACGACCTGTCGCTATTTTTGAAGATAAGTCAGCATCAGTCAGAATACCTATTGGATTGTTGTTTTCGCAGACAATAATATTATCAACCATGGAGTCTGTCATTAAAATGGCAATATCTTTTACAATCTTATCAGCTGTAGTTGTTAATGGCGAATTGTTGTAGTTAAGAGACTGGATGTATTGCATTTCTGATTGGGTATCCGAATAAAATCCGTTATCAGAAATCAATTTATTGCCAGAATTTATAGTGTCTTTTGTATGACGGGAGTTTATTGCAAAACTTTCTAATAAAAAATTTAAAACATCGGAATTGTTTGCTACAAATGGTCTGAAAACAGCAATTGGAATAGCATACACAATGCTCTCTTCACGTGCTTTAGCAGTCATCATGTAATTATTTTTTGCAAAAAACGGACGTAAACCAAAAATATCACCTTCATGACATTTGTTTATAATAGTTTCCTCTGCATCAGCAATTGTAGTCAGGTTAATAATTCCGGTAGATACTACATAGAAACTATCATGCAGTATATCGTTATTTTGAAACAATACGGCATGCTTTTCTAAATTTATTACACGGATGTTGCTTGCAATATTAAAGAGCTCTTGAAAAGTCAAATTATCAAATGGCGGATATTCTTTTAAAAAATCCGCAATGTGCTCAGCAATTGTATTCATAGTTAATTTTAAATGTAATCAAATGTAAAAATAATAAAATAATAAATCACTATGGTATATTGGTTACAGCAAAACAAATGATTTACAAAATCTTGATTTTTTACTTAAATTAATAAATAATATTAATTTAATTTTGCCAATTTACTCATTATCTTATATTTAGGGGTTTAATGTCTTGTAGAAACATCATGTATGTTTATTGTCTCAGCTGTTTTTTATAAAAACTTTAGGATATAGGCCGTAACAAATAAATTACCCAAATTTTCTATTTTACATAATATAAATTATAGTTCAAATTGAATTGTTTTAAAAACATTAAATAATAATGCTTTTAATTAACCTGTATGTTGATTTTTTTAAATCTTTTTAGAATAAACTGCTTTACCATTCAATGCAACTTCGATTTCTCCTTTTTGTTCATAAAAAGTTGTTCGTAAAGCATTTCCTTTAAAAATTGTGATATCTCCATATACTTTTCCTGTTTCGTCAGATACATACTCAAATAATAATTTTTTGTTGTCTGGTTCAATGCCTAATTTATAACTGGAAAATTTTGTTCCTTTCAAATCAAATTGCTGCTGTGAATCAATTATTTTTCCATCAGCATAAAAATTTGTAATCGTTTTGTTTAATGTTATATCCGGGTAATACTCATTTACTTTAGTGAGCAGTGCATATTGCGCTGCATCTGCATTTTCCTGTTTAGAAGTAATTGTTTGAGCAAATGAAATTGTTGTAGAAATAAAAGCTAATAGTAAAGTGAAATTTTTCATAATTTTGAATTTAGAATTGAAGTTTTTAAAATATTTTTGAAGACTAATATAATAACCACTTTTTGCATAAAAAAAATTATTATATATAACAAGATAGTAAATTATTATCTTTGAATGAAATTTTAAGCAATATTTTAAGAAAATGACAACAAAAAAATATATCAAACTAATCCTTATTTTAGGTTCCTTAACAGCACTTGGACCTTTTTCAATTGATATGTACTTACCTGGTTTTTCAGGAATTGCAGCAGATTTAAATACTACTGTAGCAAAAGTTTCCATGAGCTTGTCAAGTTATTTTATCGGAATTTCTGCAGGACAATTGTTGTATGGTCCTTTATTGGATCGTTTTGGTCGAAAAAAACCTTTGTTTGTGGGTTTGATGGTTTACATTTTGGCATCTTTAGGATGTGTTTATGTTGCAGATATTGACACTTTTATATTGTTACGCTTTATTCAGGCTATTGGTAGCTGCGCCGCAACGGTCGCTTCTGTTGCTATGGTAAGGGATTTATTCCCTGTAAAGGACATTCCTAAAGTTTTTTCATTATTAATGCTTGTTCTTGGGCTTTCGCCAATGCTGGCACCTACAATTGGTGGTTATGTAACTGAAGATTATGGCTGGCATGTTGTGTTTTTAATACTGATGTGTATGGGAATTGCTATTCTGACAGCATCACAAATTGGTTTACCGAATACTTATAAACCTGATACTTCAATTTCATTAAAACCAAAACCAATCATTTCTAATTTTTTAAAAGTACTAAAAGAGCCTCAGTTTTTCACATATGCTTTTACTGGTGCCATAGCATTTTCCGGATTATTTTCATACGTAGCCGCCTCACCTATCATTTTTATGGATATTTACCATGTTGATGCAAAGGCTTATGGCTGGATTTTCGCATTTATGTCCGTAAGCTTCATTGGTGCCAGCCAATTAAATTCGGTTTTATTAAAGAAATTTTCAAGTGAGAAATTGATTTTTGGCGCTTTAATTACACAATCAGTCATAAGTATTATTTTTCTAATTCTGTCCTTAAATAATCTTTTAGGACTCTACGAAACCATTGGAATGTTATTTTTATTTTTGGGTTGCCTGGGTATATCAAATCCCAATACTGCGGGACTTACCTTAGCTCCTTTTGCTAAAAATGCAGGAAGTGCTTCTGCCTTAATGGGCGCAATTCAGCTAGGCTTAGGAGCTTTGGCTTCTTTTGTAATAGGAAATTTTGTTAAGGATTCTGTAGCACCGATGGTAATAATTATGACAGCATCAACCATTTTGGCTTTTATTATTCTGAATATTGGTAAACGCTTTATCAAGCAGAAAATAGAGATATCCTCTGATGAAGTTGCTATTGCAAATTAATAAAAAAAATCCGGAATTTAGAATTCCGGATTTTTTTTAAGGTTGTTTTTTGTCTGGTCTGATTATCATTCTCAGGGATTGGTCTCTTGCAAAATAAGCGACCATCCAATTGTAAAATGTGTTTAATCGGTTTCTATAAGTTATAAGGGAAATCAAATGGACAAATAACCAAATAAACCATGCGAAGAATCCGTTAAAATGCCATTTAGGATTTGGTAAATCTACCACAGCTTTATTTTTCCCAATAATTGCCATAGATCCTTTATCATTGTAAACAAAAGGTTTAAGTGGTTTATTTTGAAGTGAAGCTTTAAAGTTATTTGCAAGATTGATTCCTTGCTGAATTGCAACCTGCGCTACCTGAGGGTGCCCATTAGGAAAGTTTTTATCAGCAGTTAAAATAGCAGTATCACCAATAGCATATATATTTTCTGTAGCATTCACTTTATTAAAAGCATCAGTAGCCATTCTTCTACCACGTCCGTAGCTTTCAGCTGGCATTCCTTCAAAAATTTTAGCAGTAACACCGGCTGCCCATATTAAATTTTTTGTTTTAATGGTTTCTCCGTTTTCAAAATATACTGTATCATCTACATAATCAGTTACTTTACTGTTTAACTTAACTACTACACCTAATTTTGTAAGGGCTTCTAAAGTATCTTTTTGGGAAGCTTCGCTCATTGGCGCCAGCAATGCATCCCCACCATCAACTAAATAAACGTTACTAGCCGTTGTATCTAATTCAGGATATTCTTTTAATAATATATTTTTACGCATTTCAGCAAACATACCTGAAACCTCTACTCCTGTCGGTCCTCCACCAGCAACAACAATCGTCAATAATTTACGGCGTTTGCGGATTTCTTTGCAAATAGCTGCTTTTTCTAAATTCTTAAGCAATGTGTTTCGCATTACGATGGCATCATTTAAGGTTTTCATCGGAATGGCGTTTTTCATTACATTTTCCATACCAAAATAACTGGTTTCGGCACCTGTAGCAAAGACTAAATGGTCATAGAATAACTCGCCATTACTCAAAATCACTTTATTTTCGGCAGGAACAACAGATAATAATTCGCCTAAACGAAATTGAAGATTTTTTTTACCGGCAAAAAACTTCCTAAAGGGATAGCTGATACTTGATGGCTCTAAAAAAGCCGTAGCAACCTGATATATAAGGGGTGGAAAAAAATTGTAGTTGTTTTTGTCTACAAGAGTTACTTGTATTTCAGGATGATTTAGAAGTTCTTTTGCCAAATTTAATCCGGCAAAACCACCTCCAATGATGACTATATTCATAATATATTGTATTTTAGACTTTTGTACAAAAACTTATTCTGTTAGATTACTTTATAAATTTAACATTAATAATTCCAAGTACAAACTCATCTTAGAAATTTATTTTTTAAAATTACACAAATTAATATTGTTAATTTATTTTTGTCTGTTTTAGCGCTAATTAATCAATTTGAGCCTCATCATAATATCTGTCTGCTCGTCATTTCCTAATTTAAAAATATGCTTGTCAAATTCGACGAAACCATTTTTCTTATAAAAATTTATTGCTCTTTGATTTTCTTCCCAAACGCCTAACCATACATATTCTGATGCTTTTTGGTTTGCTATTTCTATTGCTTTATCATAAAGTAATTGGCCCACACTTTTTCCGTGAAATTCTTTTGAAACGTATATTCGTTCTATTTCAAGTGCTTTGTTGTCTTTTAATTCGGTTTGTGATTCTCCAAAGTTTATTTTTAAATAACCAATCACTTTACTATCCAATATTGCAAAATAAAATTCAGAATTTTTATCGTTCAGTTCTGCTGTTAATTTTTCGTTAGAAAATCCTTCTTCGACATAGCTTTTCATATTTTCCTCAGAATTTGATTCTGAAAATGTTTCCTGAAAAGTCTGTCTGCCAATTTTTTGTAATTGATCAATTTCTTTAAGCGAAATTTTCTTTATTTCAATGTTATTCATTCTTAAATATTTTAAGAGTTTATAATCACAACTACTTTTTAAACTTTTTCACAGGCTTTTAAAGCGCAATGGGCCGTCAAGTACATTGGCAC
>CBFGNY010000041.1:0-26913 GCA_965650235.1 uncultured Flavobacterium sp.
CCGCAGATGGGTAAAAATAACCCGGAGAATCAGTATTAACTAAAGTTGATGACCAGTCTTTTCTTCCTGCAAGATCTAAGAACAAATAATCTTTGTAACCAAAAGTCGTTGCACCAAACACAGACTGAATTTCTCTTTCTGATCCACTTTGAAAGTTTCCATTGTTATTTACAAAATTCCCTAATGTGAAAATATTGTCATAAACAAGACCTCCACCAATACCTGAATCAATAGTTATACCTGTAGCTTGAGAATGATTGACACTAGCACCGAATGTACCATTAAAAGAAAAATCTTCATTAATATCTGTATTGATTAAACCAATAATATCTGCATAGTTTTGAATTCCCACTAAGCCAGATTTAAGATATCTACCCGTTGGATGCACAATAGAAGTTGCTGAACCAGCGTGCATTCCTTTTTCAAAAGAACTTTCACTTCTGTTATAGCTATACCTTGATGTTAAATGAAACCACTCAGCAATTTTATAATCTAAAGCAATAGCTCCGTTTAAGAAATTATTTCTATCAAGAGATTTTTGCTTATTGATTTGCCAGTACGGATTTTCATTACTTTCGTTAACTGCTGCAAATCCAGGATAATTTTGCGTCATCATGTTTGTTACAGGATCAAAAACTTCATACGTTTTTAAATCACTTAAACTAAAAGCTCTTGGATGAGAAAAAACGCCGCTAATTGGATTGAAATACAAACCGTTAGTTGGTCTGTTGTTGATTTTTTGAGTAACATAGTTTGCAGAAACGGATACACTTAATTTATCATCAAAAAATTTACTTGTCTGACGGACACCAAAGTTGTGTTTCTTGATTTCATTTCCTGGCATAATACCAGAACCGTTAGTGTTTGCATAAGTCAAACTTGTACTTGCCCCATCTGTAGCTTTAGCAAAAGACATAGAAGTGATTTGGGTAATACCTGTATCGAAGAAATCTTTAATATCATCTCCACTTTCAACCTTTTGTTTAGCTCCCCAAGTTCTAGGATCACCTGCATTAGATGTGTAGTCTGATTGAAATTCCGGCAAATATGCAGCCGTTTCAAATGTTGAAACTGAGTTAACATTAAATGACTCTGCTCCGCTTTTTGGTTTTTTGGAAGAAAGCAAAATTACTCCATTCGCCCCCTGGCTACCATACAATACAGATGCAGCAGCACCTTTAAGTACAGTCATTCCTTCGTAATCATCTGGATTTATTAATGAAACTACATCACCGCCATCTTTATTACCCCCGGCTAAATCTCCAAATGTTCCATTAGGCTGTCCTGAACCTCCATTATATAAAGGAATACCATCAATAACATATAAAGGCTGATTATTTGTAAAAGAGGAATTACCACGAATTACTACTTTTGTAGATCCACCAGCACCTGAAGAACTTTTTGTAACAGCCACACCGGCAATTTTACCAGCAACTGTATTGATAAGGTTAGGATCCTTTACACGAGTCAATTCTTCACCTTTAAGCTCCTGAGCAGCGTAAGTTAAAGATTTTCTTGTTTTCTTGATACCTAATGAAGTTACAACTACTTCGTTTAATGCATTTGAAGCACCTTGAACCAATTTCACATTTATTGTAGTCGCATCACCTACAACAATTGTCTGAGTTTCTAGTCCTACATAAGTAAAAACTAAACTTTGACCTTTTTGTACTTCAATTGAGTACAAACCGTCAAAATCGGTAGTAGCACCTTTTTGTCCGCCTTGTACAGCAACAGATGCCCCTGGTAACGGCATCCCATCAGAATCTGTAATCAAACCCTTGACATTTTTTACCTGAGCAAGCGAAACCTGCGCTGTAAAAACAATCATAAAGATTAATAAAAATTTTTTCATGTTTATTTATTTTGTTAGTTATGGTGTAAATTTATTCTTAACGTATTGTTAAAAAAAATAATTTATACCAACTGCTTCAAACTTTAAACCAACGACATAAAACAATCAATAATACGTTTTACGAAAACGTTATATACATAAAATAATATACGGTTTATCTAATTTTATAAAATTTTATTCAAAAAAATTGTGTTTCATCGAGTAATTGTTTAAAGTTGCATATAATTTAAACATTATAAAATTCTTAAATTGAGCGAAATTCAAAAATTAAACTTTGATATTAAACTACGAAATCATATCTGGTTTTGGGGAAGTTATTTTACCTTGAATTTTTTAAGATGGGGAGCATATTTTAATGATTATGAATATTCCTTTAAATCAAATTTGATTGAATTTTCATTGCACATTCCTTTAGTATATTTCAATCTTTTTGTTTTGATACGCCGCTTTGTCTTAAAACAAAAATATTTTAAATACACCATTGCACTACTAATTAGTCTTTTTAGTGTTTATTTACTAAAAACAGCCCTGACCTATTACCTTATTTCTGAAAATATCTGGCCGGAGGCTAATCGTGAATATCATCCTTTTGATATAAATCACATTCTAGCAGTATGTATTGGCGAATTGTATGTATTGGCCATGGCATCATCTGTTTATCTGACATTAACATGGCTAAGAGAAAGAGAAAGAAACAGGTCATTGAGAGAAAATCAATTTAAGATAAAACTTAAATATCTTGAAAATCAGATTCAGCCTCACTTTTTCTTCAACACATTAAATAATTTATACGCATTGTCCTTAGAATCTTCTGATAAAGTTCCTGATGTAATCATTAAATTATCAAACCTGATGGAATATGTATTGTATGACGTAAAAGGAAGCAAACTTGTACCTCTGATAAAAGAAATTGATTACATTCAGAATTATATCGAAATTGAAAAGCTTCGTTTCGATAATGTTGAAGTTACCATAAATCTGGAATCTGATATTGAAGACATCAAAGTCCCCCCTTTAATCTTTATCTCATTAGTTGAAAATGCCTTTAAACATGGAGGACTAAATAATCAGAATCTGAAGATTAAAATAAACTGCAAAATTACTGACAATAGATTACTGCATTTTGAAATCCTTAATAATTTTGTAATTTCACAAAAAAATGATTCCAAAGGCGGTATTGGTTTGGTCAACACCAAGAAAAGATTAAAATTAATCTACAAGAATAATTTTAGCCTAAAACACAAAACAAAGCTGAATTACTATATAATACGTTTGCAAATACCTATTCATAATGAAGATTAAATGCTTGTTAATCGACGATGAACCTTTAGCTATTAAAGTTTTACAAAATTATTTTACCAATTTTACAGACTTTGAGGTTATAGGTACATTCAATAATTCCTTAGAAGCACTAGATTTTATAAACAATACGCCTGTAGATGCCGTTTTTTTAGACATCAACATGCCTATGATGACTGGTTTTGAATTAATTAGCCTGATTGAAAACAAAACACGGGTTATTATTACAACCGCTTTTAGGGAGTTTGCAGCAGAAAGCTATGATCTTGATGTTTTAGATTATCTGGTAAAGCCAATTCCACTGCCAAGGTTCATTAAATGTATCAATAAAATTACTACAGAATACAATTTAAAAAATAATATTAAAACCGAAGTCCCCAAAGGAGATTCTCATATTTTTATTAAAGTCGATAAAAAAATGATGAAAATTAATATTGAAGAGATTTTATTTGTTGAAGGAATGAAAGAGTACATTAAAATTGTTACCCCTGATAAAACTTATATTACCCATAAATCACTCACTTCTTTATCTGAAGAATTACCTGCCGATAAATTTCTGCGAATTCATAAATCGTATGTAATTGCTCTTAACAAAGTAAAATCCATCGAAGGAAACAGAATCCAAATCCTTTCTTATACCATACCAATTGGCAGAAACTACAGCAAGGAAGTTAAAAATAAAATTTTAGAGTAAAAATTTTCAATCACTTTATCACAATTATTTAAAAAATTAACACATTGTTGAATAAATTCTGTTGTTTGTATAATTTCTGCCTTTTTTATTCTTTTTTATTTTTTTTTGAGAATTGTAACAAATATATTTACGGCTTAAACTACTTTAAAAAAAACTAAAAAAATCTTATTACAATTATGAATTCAGAAAATGTACAGACCAAGTGGGGGCAATTTATTTCGCTGATAATTGTCTTCTTCTTTTGGGGTTTCGTTGGTTCTGCCAATGACATCCTTATTCCCGTATTCAAAAAAGTATTTACTTTATCTCAGGTTCAGTCACAACTAGTGGCCTGGGCATTTTATGCTGCTTATTTTGTGGGATCAATTATCTTCTTTTTGGTATCTCTGAAATTAGATGTATTACAAAAATTTGGATACAAAAAAACGCTTTCAGCTGGTTTAATTCTTTCAGCTGTCGGTTCCTTTTTATTTGTTCCTGCCGCTACGATGCAAAGTTTCCCATTCTTCTTAACAGCTTTATTTACAGTTGGTTTAGGATTCTCCATTCAACAAATCGTAGCCAATCCTTTAGCAATTAAAATGGGAAGTCCTGCAACTGGAGCTCACCGTTTAACCCTGGCAGGAGGTATCAACTCTTTCGGAACAACTATCGGTGCCATCTTATTGGGAATCGCTCTGTTTGGAATGGGAGATAACAAAAAAACATCTCTTTCATTAGAAGATATTAAATTGCCTTTTATCATCTTAGGTCTTGCTTTTATTGTCGTGGCTATTTTTATGAATTTTTCTAAAATTGAAAATCCGGTAAAAGAGGAAGAACCAATAGTAAAACCTGCCTATGTAAAATTCAATATTCTGGATTATCCACAACTATACTTAGGAATGTTAGGTATCTTTATTTATGTTGGAACGGAGGTAACAATCATTAGTAATTTACCGGCTTTATTGCATACAGCAGAATTTGGTAATGTTTTAGAAGATGCCATTGCGCCATTTATTGCCCTTTATTGGGGAAGTTTAATGATTGGACGCTGGAATGGAGGAGTCAACGTTTTCAATACATCAACCTTAGTAAACACAGCCCTGAAATTTATTGTTCCTGCTATAGCATTTGGAGTAATTATTGGAGCCAACATATTTGCTGGTCATGACGTTTCATCATTCTATATTTACCCAATCTGGATTTTATTATTTATAGCCGTATGCTTTGTTGGCGGTAAAAATGCCGGAAAAACGTTAATGCTTTTCGGAATATCAGGTGTATTAATGATGCTTGCAGGATTAGTTTGCCCAGATCCGCAAATTGCCAAGTTCTTCTTTATCTCAGGAGGTTTATTCTTATCTATCATGTGGCCATCCATCTTCGATTTAGCGATTGCCGGTTTAGGAAAAAACACAGGAAAAGCATCTTCATTCCTTATTATGATGATTCTTGGAGGAGGAGTTATTCCATTAGTACAAGGAAGTATTTGTGATATTGATCTTACAAGTCCGGAGGGAATTTTCGGAATCACATGGACACATTTCTCTTACATCATTCCACTTATTGGTTTCGCCTATTTAGGATTCTATGGTTACTACTGCCCTAAAATATTAAAAAGACAAGGTATTAATCATGTAGAAGGTGGTGGCGGAGGTCACTAAATCTTTATAAAAATCCAAATTTTAAATTCCAAATTCCAATCTTATCGCAGGTTGGAATTTGGAATTTTTTTATTGATTCTTCTAATAATTTAGTTCTGATAATGTATAAAAAAATAACTTATCATTAATTAGCTTCTAAAAGTGCTTTATGATCTTCAATTTTTATAACAATGCAAAAACTAAAATACTTTTTGCCATATGTAGTTCTTTTTGAGACACATTAAAACAAAAAAATCGTCATGTTCAATTGAAAATGACGATTTTTTTTTGATTATTTTAAAAGTAAACTATTTGTTACCTTTCTCAAAATCAGCTACAAACTGAGCTAAACCGATATCTGTTAACGGATGTTTCAACAATCCTGCAATGGCAGACAATGGTCCTGTCATAACATCTGCACCAATTTTAGCACAGTTTACAATATGCATTGTATGACGCACTGAAGCCGCTAAAATTTGAGTTTCGTATCCGTAGTTGTCATAAATCAATCTAATTTCTTCAATCAGGTTTAAACCATCAGTAGAAATATCATCCAAACGACCAATAAAAGGCGAAACATAAGTGGCTCCCGCTTTTGCAGCCAATAAAGCCTGACCTGCAGAAAACACAAGAGTTACGTTTGTTTTAATTCCTTTATCAGAGAAATATTTTGCAGCCATAACACCTTCTTTTGTCATAGGCAATTTCACTACTATCTGATCATGCAATTCAGCTAATTCCTCACCTTCTTTGATCATTCCATCATAATCCAGCGCATTTACTTCAGCACTCACATCACCTTCTACAAGATTACAGATGTCAACATAATGCTTCAAAATATTGTTTTTTCCGGTAATTCCTTCTTTAGCCATCAAAGACGGATTCGTTGTTACACCATCCAAAACACCTAAAGCCTGTGCTTCTTTAATTTGCGCTAAATTAGCTGTGTCAATAAAAAATTTCATAATTATATCTATTTAATTGTGTTCATAATTTGGGCGTGACCACAAGGGTCGGGTTTTCCGCTATATCTTTTATTTTTCTAAAGAAAAAAAATAAAAGGATGCCGCTTCAACCCCTCACGCAAAACGGTGCAAAATTACAACTTATAATCTCAAAAAATAAAATCTGAAAGAATAATTCTGAGTTTACAATACAATCGCTTTAAAACAATAAGAAAAAAAAGCGTATTTTTAAAAAAACAAATAATTTGCACAGTGGCAGAAGAAAATTTTAAACAAGACATACAAAATATTCAAAACATCTCTATTGTTCCAACATTACTCAACGTGATATGTCAGAGTACAGGAATGGGGTTTGCAGCAATTGCAAGAGTTACCGAAGACCGATGGATAACCTGCAGCGTTCAGGACAACGTGTCGTTTGGCTTAAAGCCCGGAGATGAATTAGAGATAAGAACTACAATCTGCCATGAAATTCGCAGGGACAAAAAAGCAGTAATAATTGACAATGTTAGCGAAGACGATGAATTTCGTTATCATCATACTCCTGCCATCTACGGTCTCCAAAGCTACATATCCGTTCCTATCATACGCAAAGACGGAAGTTTTTTTGGAACACTCTGCGCCATAGATCCAAAACCAAACGACTTAAAAACATTCAAAGTCCGCGAAATGTTTAATCTTTTTGCTGATTTGATTTCTTTTCATATTACGAGTATTGAAGATGCAAATAAAAGCATAACGATTTTAAAAGAAAAAGATGATCTTCTTGAAAAAACGGAAGTCGAAAAGCAAAAAGCAGAAAAATTAAAATTAAACGCAGAAAAAAAACTTATCGAAAAGAATATTTCTCTTGAAAAAATGAACAGCGAACTCGAAGCATTCAATTATATTTCGAGCCACGATCTGCAGGAACCTTTGAGAAAAATTCAGCTTTTTACAAGTACAATTGAACGTGACGAAATTAATAATTTATCTGAAAAAGGAAAAACAGCATTTTATAAAATCAAAAATTCCGCTTTCAGAATGCAAAATCTGATTAACGATCTTTTAATTTATTCTAAAACTAAATTTGATGAGAGAAAGTTTGTGGTTAAAGACCTAAATGAAATCATTAAAGATGTGATCGAGGATCTTACCGATGAATTCGAAAATGAAAATGTAGTTTTTGATATTCAGGATTTAGGCAAGCTATCTGTAATAGAATTTCAATTCAGACAGCTACTGTATAATTTGATTAATAATTCACTAAAATTTGCAAGTCCTGATCGAAATTTAATCATTACAGTATCAGCAAAAATCACAAATGGACTACTCGAAAAACTCTCTCCTCTTACTAAATATTACCAAATTACCATTTCAGACAATGGCATTGGATTTGATCAGTCCTATAATGAAAAAATATTCGGACTCTTTCAGGCATTACACACAAAACCAGTAAAAAGTACCGGAATCGGACTCACAATCGTAAAAAGAATTGTAGAAAACCACAACGGTTTTATTAAAGCGGAGGGCATTTTAAATAAGGGGGCAAAATTTGATATTTTTATCCCGATTGAATAAAATCATCAAACCTTGCCTTAGAATTTTTTTTCTACAACTTATAATGATTCATTAACATTTTTTCATAGACTTTATCCGGAAGTGCTCGTTTCAGGACAATCGAAAACTTCTGCATAAATACTCCCACCTTATAATGCACTTTCGGACTTTTTTGCAGCATAATTTTATAAACTGCCTCTGCCATTTCATTTGGGTTGCTTCCTGCATCCACATGCTCATTCATTGTTGCAAGAGTATCGCCATATACTTTTTCATAAGCCGATCCTTTAATAACCGGAGCATGAAAACGCCCCGAAGCAATATTGGTTGCAAAATCGCCCGGAGCAACATTGGTAATTTCAATACCAAATTGCTTTACTTCCATTCGTAAAGCCTCTGTAATTAATTCCAAAGCTCCTTTTGAAGCCGAATAAACACTGCGGTAAGGCAAACCCATATAAGCCGCAATCGAAGTAATATTGATAATCAATCCCGATTTTTGCTCACGCATTTGTGGCAGAACCGCTTTCATCACTTCAATGGGACCAAAAAAATTGGTTTCAAAATTATTTTTGATTTCCTCCATCGGAATTTCTTCTAAAGGCCCCGTAATTCCAACACCGGCGTTATTAATTACGACATCCAGTCTTCCCGAAATCTCAATTATTTTCGCCACAGCCAGTTGAATTGATTCAGCATTCCGTACATCCAGGGCAACAAGAGGAAAAACAGAATTCAGCACTTTTTCAGGATTTCTGCTTGTTCCGTAAACTACGAAACCTTTTTTTTGCAAAAATTCTCCAATAGATTTTCCAATTCCTGAGGATCCTCCTGTAATTAAAACAACTTTATTCATTTGGTAAGATATGGGTTAAAAGTTATAAGTTATGGGTTGTTGCTGAAAAGTTAATTGCTAAAATGAATTTAAGTTAAACTTAAAACCCTTAACCAATAACTTTTAACTTCCCAAAGGTGTAAAAATAAAAAAATCCTCCCGAAGGAAGACTACTTTTGTATAAATTCTAAAAATAAAAAAATGGCAAGCGACCTACATCGCACCGCTCAACCACGTACCCTTGCTATGTTCCCATCCTGGGGGAGTCTGCAGGAGCTGGTCGTGTAGGACTTGCCGATGCAAATATACAATCTTTTTATATTTTTGCAAGAGCTTTGTAGCTATAAAAATATCATCGTATATTAGACTATTCAAATTTTAAACTATGAAAAAATATAACTTCCTAACTGTCATTTTATTAGGAATCACATTAATTGGATGTGGAGACACAAAAAAAGGTGAAAATTCTTTATTTACAATAGATGATTCGGCTTTTCCAGCGCATTTTTTATCAGATCAATCCGTTTCGATTGGTATTTTAAATCCAAAATCAAAAGAAATTGACAGCGTTGTTTACTTTGTAAATGACAAAAAAGTGGGAACTACCCAAGGTCCTGAAAAATTCAAATTTGAATTAAAAGATCAAAAACTAGGGTATCAATACCTAAAAGCTACTGTTTATTTTGGTGGTGATTCATCTGATGCCACTAAACGAATTGAATTAGTTTCTAACGTTACAGCAAAACCATTAAAATATAAAATTGTAAATACTTATCCTCATGACACAGCATCTTTTAATGAAGGTTTAGAATTTCACAATGACACTTTATATGAAAGTACAGGGCAAAAAGGAACTTCATACATCAGAAAATATGATTATAAAACAGGTAAGGTGTACAAACAAATTGATCTTGATAAAAAATATTTTGGTGAAGGAATTACAATTCTGGACGGAAAACTATATCAATTGACATGGCAAGAAAAAAAAGGTTTTATATATGATGCCAAAACCTTAAAACTCGAAAAGACTTTTACTTACGATAAAGATATTGAGGGTTGGGGAATGACCAATGACGGAAAATATATTTATCGTTCAGATGGAACGGAGAAAATCTGGAAAATGGATCCTGCAACCCAAAAATTAGTAGATTATATTAATGTTTACTCAGGAACTTCAAAAATAAAAGCCATTAACGAATTAGAATTAATCAACGGAAAATTCTATGCAAATGTGTGGCAAAAAGATGCTATTGCAGTTGTAAATCCAAATTCTGGTGCTGTTGAAGGAATTTTGGATATGTCGGGTCTTCGAAAGTTAACTCCGGGCATTACCACAGATGACGTTTTAAATGGAATTGCTTACAATCCAAAAACCAAAACTATTTTTGTAACGGGTAAAAACTGGAGCAAAATGTTTGAAATAACAGTTTCAGAATAAAACAAGATAATTTTAAACACGAATTTCACAGATTTCACTAATTAAATAAGTGATAATTTGTGAAATTTGTATTTTATAACAGTTTATAAATACAACTTAATATATACAATGACGACTCTTATTATAAATATAAAAGAATTGCTTCAGGTTCGTGAAACTTCTGTTTCTAAAGTTTCAGGAGCCCAAATGGCAATCCTTCCCACCATAAAAAATGCTTTTTTGATTCTAAATGACAATCTTATCGAAGATTTTGGATCCATGGAAAATCTTCCTGAAATCAAAGCTGATAAAATCATAGATGCAACTGGTCGGGTTGTTTTACCTGCCTGGTGCGACAGCCACACACACATCGTTTACGCAGGTAATCGTGAACAGGAATTTGTAGACAGAATTAACGGTTTTACGTATCAGGAAATTGCAAATCGCGGAGGCGGAATTTTAAATTCAGCTAAAAAATTAAACGAAACTTCTGAAGAAGAAATTTACAAGCAGTCTAAACTTCGTTTAGAAGAAGTGATGCATCTGGGAACCGGAGCTGTCGAAATAAAATCAGGTTATGGACTTACTGTTGAAGGAGAATTAAAAATGCTTCGCGTTATTAAAAGGCTGGCAGAAAATTATCCCATTGCAATAAAAGCTACTTTTTTAGGTGCACATGCTTTTCCTTTACATTATAAAGAAAACAAAATGGGTTACATTGATGAAATAATTAATAAAATGCTTCCGGAAGTTGGTAAAAACAAACTGGCAGATTATATAGATGTCTTTTGTGAATCAGGTTATTTCTCTGTTGAAGAAACTGAAAAAATCATGGAAGCCGGAATTCAATTCGGTTTAAAACCAAAGATTCATGTCAATCAATTTAAATCACTTGGCGGAGTACAATCGGGAGTTAAGTATAATGCCCTTTCTGTTGATCATATCGAAATAATGAGTAAAGAAGACATTGATGCTTTAAAAGATTCCGAGACGATGCCTGTGGCTTTGCCATCGTGTTCTTATTTTTTAAGCATTCCTTACACTCCTGCAAGAGACATCATTGAAGCAGGTTTGCCGCTTGCTGTGGCAACAGATTTCAATCCAGGGTCTTCTCCATCAGGAAATATGAATTTTGTGGTTGCAACAGCTTGTATAAAAATGAAAATGACTCCCGAAGAGGCAATAAATGCAGCTACCATAAACGGTGCATATGCTATGGGGATTTCTGAAACACACGGAAGTATTACAAAAGGAAAAAAAGCCAATTTAATAATCACAAAACCTATTTCATCCTACTACCAGATTCCGTATGCTTTTGGAAGTAATTTGATTGAGAGTGTATTTATTGAAGGTGAAATTTTAGCATAAAAAAAGAGGAGCTTTGAACTCCTCTTTTTATAATTTTTAATTTTTCTTTTTATCTTAAAGAAAAGCTGGTTTTAGAAACCAATTCATCATTGTCAAAAACATTTATAAAATAAGTTCCCTTAGCAAAATCTTTACCAGGCAAATCCTCAGAAACATTTACTGTTTTGTTTTCGTATTGCACGGTAGTTTTAAAACTATAAGTTAACGTATTTTCTCCAAAACTTTCTGTTTTTTTATCGCCTAACACATTGTTTTTGCTATCGATAACCTGTACATAATACGTTTTATCTCCAGACTTTGCAATTTGATTTTCAGCTATAGTAAAACTAACTTTTAAAACATCAGCACGACTTGCTTTGTCCGTTTCAATTTGTTTACCTGAACTTCTCATTTTGTAAGCTGCTGTTTTAGTATTTAAAACAGATAATTTAGAACCTTTTTCAACAGTTTTAGATAAAGCCTCGTTTTGACCAACTAAAACTTCATTGAATTTTTTAGATTCACCCAAGACAACAATTGTACTGTCTCTTTGAACCGTTAAAACACCATTTTGCTTTTTTAATTCATCATTTTCAGCAACCAAAGTTTTCATTTTAGTCTGTAAACCCTGAACCTGTGATTTGAATTTAGAAACATCTCCCTTTGATCTATTCAGGTCTGACATTAAAGCGACAACTTTGTCTCTTTCCTGAATTAATTCATCTGACATAGAAGTATTCTCAGCAATGGCAGCGTCATAAGTCGCTTTCAGTTCCTGAAGATCCTTCATTACAGATTCTTTTTCTGTTAAGGTGTCTGTAAGTTCGGTCTTTACAACATCTGAATCAGAAGAAAGTTTAAAAATGTACACTAAACTACCAATTAGTAGGACTGCTAAAACAGCGATTACCGCCTTTAGACTTGAGTTGTTTTTGTTTGGGTTTTCCATATTTAATAATTTTCTTAATAAACAAATTTAATAATTAATATAAGGTAATAACGTAACTTAGCACAATTATATTATTTTTGGATAATATTTTTTTTTATGGATAAACTCATCCCGTTTACTGTTAATGATTTAGCAAAGGTTACCAACCACAGAAGTGGGGAAATAAAATTTGGGGAAAAAATGGTTATTATTCCCAAAGGATCAGATATACTTAATTTTCTAAAAGAAAGTGATGCTAAATACGTGCTTTTAGGCATTCCTGAAGATATTGGTGTACGGGCCAATTATGGAAGGCCCGGAGCAGCATCTGCCTGGGAATGCGCTATAAAAAGTATTGCCAATATCCAGCACAATCGCTTTGCTAAAGGCAGCCAGATTATTGTTGTAGGACACATTAATGTATCTGAAGAAATGCGTGAAGTTGAAAATCTTGATTTCAATGACATTGATGACCGCTCAAAATTAAGCCAGCTGGTCGAAAAAATTGACAAAGAAGTTTCGCATATTGTTTTCAATATCATCAAAGCCGGCAAAACTCCTATTATAATCGGAGGCGGACATAATAATGCTTACGGTAACATTAAAGGCGCAGCCTTGGCTAAAGGAAAACCTGTAAATGCAGTTAATTTTGATGCGCATTCTGATTTCAGGATTTTAGAAGGACGACATAGCGGAAATGGTTTTTCTTATGCCTATGAAGAAGGTTTTCTGAAAAAATATTTCATTTTTGGCTTACATGAAAATTATACTTCAAAAAGTGTTCTCGATATTATAAAAAAGCTTGAAGATCGTGTGCGTTACAACACTTATGACTCTATAAATATCCGTAAGGAAAAAGATTTCAATAAAGAAATGGCTTCAGCTCTGGAATTCATAAAAACAGATTCATTTGGGATAGAAATTGACCTGGATGCTATTCCAAATATAGCCAGCAGTGCCATGACAATCAGTGGATTTTCAATTGAGCAGTTACGCCAGTTTATTTCTTTTTTTGCGCAGCACAAAAATACTGCTTATTTACATATCTGCGAAGGTGCTCCAGATCTTGATGGTTCTCCAAACAATCATTTGATTGGTAAATTGATTGGTTATCTTGTAACCGATTTTATTAAAGCAAATCACGAAAAAGTTTAACATTAATATTGTATAATTGGCACTTTGGCCAAATAAACTCCGATTCAATTAAACGATTAGCCGAATAAACCTATCTTTGCAAAGAATTTTAGTGCTTAAAACTAAAATTCTTAATACCTAAGATATGTTATTCGAAGATTTATCACTTTCAAAAAGTATACAAAAAGCCGTATTTGAAGAAGGCTACTTAAATCCTACACCTATTCAGGAACAATCTATTCCGATTGTTTTGGCAGGAAGGGATTTAATTGGCTGTGCACAGACAGGAACCGGAAAAACGGCAGCATTTGCAATTCCGATTATCCATCAGTTGCACAGAATTGTAGGTTCTACAAAAAAAGCAAAAGTAATTCGTGCTCTTATAGTTACCCCAACACGTGAATTAGCTGTTCAGATTGGACAAAGTTTTGACACTTATGCCAAATATACGAATTTGACTCAGTTGACTATTTTTGGCGGAGTTTCTCAAAATCCACAGGTTGATGCTTTAAAAAAAGGCGTAGATATTTTGGTAGCGACTCCCGGAAGGCTTTTGGACTTACAGAAACAAGGCTTTCTGGATTTAGATCATTTACATGTTTTAGTACTCGATGAAGCCGATCAAATGCTGGATATGGGTTTTATAAACGATGTTAAAAAAATCGTGAAATTAACACCTAAAAACCGTCAGACACTTTTATTTTCTGCTACAATGCCCATTGCAATTCGTGAATTAGCCGAAATGTTTTTGCAGGATCCGGCAAAAGTAGAAGTTTCACCAGTTTCTTCAACTGCAGAAAATGTAGAACAACGTGTTTATTTTGTTGAAAAAACGGAAAAAAGAAATTTACTTTATCACTTAATAAAAACTGAAGGATTATCAAACGTACTGGTTTTTTCAAGAACAAAGCACGGAGCTGATAATGTTGTAAAAGCGCTACGTAAAAAAGATATTCCTGCAGAAGCAATTCATGGGGACAAATCCCAAAATGCAAGACAACGTGTTCTGGATGCTTTTAAAAACAAAGAAGTTGGCGTATTAGTTGCAACTGATATTGCTGCGAGAGGAATTGATATTGATCAGTTACCGTTTGTTATCAATTTTGATTTGCCTAATATTCCGGAAACTTACGTGCATCGAATTGGACGAACAGGCCGCGCAGGAAATGGCGGAATTGCGATATCTTTTTGCAGCAAGGATGAACACCCATATTGGAAAGACATTCAGAAATTAATAAAAGTTGATGTAAAAACAATCAGCGATCATCCTTATCAATGGCATGATGGAAGCCCGGAAGCAACTTCAGAAAAACCTAAAAATTCAAATAGAAGCGGCGGAGCTCATAAATCGAGAAAGTCTAATGCTTCAAAGCAAAACAAAAAACGCTGGTACTAACCAGCGTTTTTTGTTTTTTATTTTCTTAGGAATACTTCAGAGAAATCTAAATATCAATTCCTGATACAGATTCAAGATCTTTATCTGCCTCCCATTGTCCAACTACAGAAGTTGCCAATGCATTCCCTAAAACGTTTGTACCGCTTCTGAACATATCACAAAAATGGTCTATTGGCAAAATCAATGCTATTCCTTCAACAGGAATATCAAACATACCGCATGTTGCTGCTACCACAACCAAACTTGCTCTTGGAACACCCGCAATTCCTTTGCTGGTTAGCATTAAAACTAAAAGCATTACCATTTGTGTACCAATATCAAGATGTACACCATAGGCCTGTGCAATAAAAATACTTGCAAAAGTCATGTACATCATGCTTCCGTCGAGATTAAAAGAATACCCTAATGGCAGCATAAAAGATACAATCCTGTCTTTTACACCAAATTTTTCTAATTCTTCTGTTAGTTTAGGGAAAACTGCTTCGCTGCTGGTTGTACCAAAAGCGATAACTACAGGACCAATAATTCTTTTTAATAATTCATTCATTCTCTTTTTTAAGAAAATATATCCAACAATTATTAAAATTACCCACAAGGAGCTTATTCCGATCAAAAATGAGCCAAAAAATTTAAAATAGGTAATCATTAATTCCTGAAAATCCCTCACGGCAAATACACCTGCAATAGCTCCAAAAACACCAATTGGCGCAAAGTTCATTACATAATTAACCATCTTTAAAACAATATGCGATGTTTTATCAAGAGCATTGATTACCGGTTTTACGGTATTTCCCAAAGATGCTGCAGCTAATCCAAAAAAGATAGAAAATATTACAATTTGTAAAATTTCATTGGTAGCCAATGCCTCAAAAAGACTTTTAGGCACAATATGCTCCACGAAATTTTCAAAAGAAATAGATTTTGTTTTAGCAGTCACTTCTGAAGCTGTTTCTAAATCCATATGCCCTAATTTCAAACCAACTCCTGGCTCTAATAAATTCACATAGAACAATCCAATAAGTAGTGAAATAAAAGAAGCAGTAAAAAACCATGCTAGTGCTTTACCTCCAATTCTTCCAACAGCTTTGATATCTCCCAGTTTTGCAATTCCTACTACCAAAGTTGTAAAAACCAATGGTGAAATAATCATTTGTACCAATCGAATAAAAATAGTGGCTAACATTTTTATTTTATTGCTAAATGATTGTGCTGCTTCAGGCGAAATTGTATTATGCAATATAATTCCTAAAATAGCTCCAAGAACCATTGCTATTAAAATTTGACCTGTCAGGCCAGAAATAAATGACTTTTTCTTTTGGTTTTGAATTGTGTTCATCAATTGTTTTTTGATTTATAATTAAAAAAAGACCCTCACTGCCTACTTTTAAATTAATATGTTTTGTTGATTAAATAAAAATCAGCCAAAACAATAGCTGCCATTGCCTCAACAATAGGCACTGCTCTAGGCACTACACATGGGTCATGACGTCCTTTTCCGGTCATTGGTGTAATATTTCCTTTATTGTCTAATGAATCCTGAGTCTGCATGATAGTCGCAACAGGTTTAAAAGCGACCCTGAAATAAATATCCATTCCGTTACTGATGCCTCCCTGAATTCCACCGGAAAGATTGGTTTTTGTTGTTCCGTCAGAATTGTACAAATCGTTATGTTCGCTTCCTTTCATCTCAGATCCTGAAAAACCGCTGCCATATTCAAAACCTTTTACAGCATTTATGGAGAGCATTGCTTTTCCTAATTCCGCATGCAGTTTATCAAAAACCGGTTCTCCTAATCCAACAGGAACATTTTGAATCACACATGAAACTACTCCTCCAACAGTATCTCCCTGTTTACGGATTTCACGAATGTATTCTTCCATAATGGCTGCCGATTTTTCATCGGGACAACGTACAGGATTGCTTTCAATTTTAGAAAAATCCAACTCCTGATAAGGTGTATCCAAATGAATTGGCCCTACTGATGAAACATATGCATTAATTTTAATTTCAGGAAGCATTTGTTTAGCAATTGCTCCCGCTACTACCCTACTGGCTGTTTCCCTTGCTGAACTTCTTCCGCCACCGCGATAATCTCTAAAACCATATTTTTGATCATACACATAATCTGCGTGACTTGGTCTGTAGTTGTCTTTTATATGTGAATAATCATCTGATTTTTGATTGGTGTTCGGAATAATAAATCCAATTGGAGTTCCCGTTGTTTTACCTTCAAAAATACCGGATAAAAACTGAACCGCATCTGGTTCTTTTCTTTGTGTAACAATTGCCGACTGTCCTGGTTTTCTTCGGGCCATATCCAATTCAATTGCTTCAAAATCAAGCTGAATTCCTGATGGACAACCGTCTATGATTCCGCCTAAAGCTTCCCCATGAGATTCTCCAAATGTGGTAACTTTATATAGTGTGCCGTAGCTATTTCCTGCCATTATAATTAGTTTTGAGCAAATGTAAGTTTTATGAATTAAATTAAAAAATTTAAAATAGTATTATCAACTAAAGAGTAACGCACGCAAAAATCATAATTTATTAAAATTGAGGTCCAATTGATAACCTTTTGATAAAACAAAATGCATTTAAGATGACTTAATTTGTTAAACTTCAAATTAAGAAAAATTGAAAAAAAGAAATGTCGAACTGGTCATCATTTCAGATGTGCATTTAGGAACTTATGGCAGCCACGCTAAAGAGCTAAACAACTACCTTTCAAGCATAAAACCCAAAACATTAGTTTTAAATGGTGATATTATCGATGCCTGGCAATTTAGAAAATCATACTTTCCAAAATCGCACTTAAAAGTCATTCAACGAATAATCGGAATGGCTTCAAAGGGAACAAAAGTATACTACATTACCGGAAACCACGATGAAATCCTGAGAAAGTTCACTGATATGAACATGGGGAATTTTTCTTTGGTAGACAAATTAGTTTTAGAATTAGACAATAAAAAAGCATGGATTTTTCACGGGGATGTTTTTGATGCATCTGTACAACACTCAAAATGGATAGCAAAATTGGGCGGTTTAGGTTATGACTACTTAATTCTGTGCAATAGATTTGCTAATTGGTGTTTAGCCAAAGTAGGGAAAGAACCCTACTCGTTTTCAAAAAAAATAAAAGCGAGTGTAAAAAAAGCGGTAAAATTTATTTCCGATTTTGAAATAACCGCAACTGATCTGGCAATTGAAAAAAAATACGATTATGTGATCTGCGGACATATTCATGAACCAAAAATTATTGAAAAGCAAAACAAATACGGCTCTACTTTATATTTAAATTCAGGAGACTGGATTGAAAATTTAACTGCACTGGAATATCATAAGAAACGCTGGAAACTGTTCTCCTATTCCAAAGCAAACTTTACGGAATCTGAAGAAAATCTTTTCGAAATGGAAGATATTTTGGCCGTACAATTACTTTCTTCAATTGTAAATCAAAAGTAACTTTTTTACAACCAACTACTTACTAAAAACTTAAAAATAGCGACATTTCCATTTGATAAAATATGGGAATTACATAACAATTTTAATCGATTTTATACGTTTTACATGAACAGTAATTGTAAATTTGACAAAAAATTAATAACCATTTTTATGAAAAAAATCATTTTATCTGCCATTGCGCTATTAGGAATAGCGTTTACTGCGCAATCACAAGAAATTTCTAAACACGCATTAGGATTACGTCTGGGAGACAATAACGGATTTGGAGGAGAAATATCATACCAACTAGGGTTGAGTCAAAAAAATAGACTTGAATTCGATTTAGGATGGAGAGATGATAAACACGTTGATGCTATAAAAGGAGTAGCTCTTTATCAATGGGTATGGAATATTGATGGAGGTTTTAACTGGTATGCTGGTGTTGGTGGTGGTATTGCAACCTGGGATTACGATTATAATGGTCCTGGAAACGACTTTGATGACAGCGGTACATATGTTTTTGCAGCCGGAGATATTGGTATCGAATACAGATTTAAAGAATTTCCTCTTACTTTATCATTAGATGCAAGACCTGAAATTGGATCAGGATACTATGATGACGACAACTTTGGTTTCGATGTAGGGCTTGGTGCAAGATTCAGATTCTAGATTTTAAATAAAATCAGCTTACTTTATAAAAAAATCCTGTCGCTTTAAAACGACAGGATTTTTTATTTAATAATTATTTCTTTTTTCGATTTCACTTTTACTACTGTATAAGGATAAGAAATCACCTGCATTACCATCGCACCTGGTTCAGGACCTTTTTCTTTTACAGTAATGATAATATTTTTATCAGTTTCTTCTACCTTTTCAACTCCTATTGAGTAACCTCCGGTATTTTTCTCACCCATATTCAGAATAACATAATTTGAATTATTAATATCATCGTGCTTCATTTTATCCTTTAAAAGCGGATCATTCTGAAGCATTATGATTTCATTTGGCTCACTCAGGATTTCAAAAAACCTGATATTTCCTCCTCCGTCAGGCTGTTCCGTTAAAATTTCATACAATGCAGCATTGTTTGACTCAGATTTTTTTTTAGCTCCACACGAAATTAAGGCAAAAACTGCCAAGACCGAAATTACTTTTTTCATCACCGTTTAGTTTTTTAGGTTAAAATGCTATTCTTTATAATCGTCTATTGCTTTTTGGTATAACGCTTCATATATCGGTAATATGTTTTTAATATCAAACTTTTTTGCAACTTCAAAAGCATTTTTTTTAAACTGATTTAAAACTTTGTCATCATTAAGGATTTTAATGGCATTATGAGCCATTTCTTCAACATCACCAACATCACTTAAATATCCTGAGACACCTTCAAAATTTACTTCCGGCAGACCTCCAGAATTACTAGAAATTACAGGAACTCCGCACGCCATCGCTTCTAACGCTGCCAAACCAAAACTTTCTGTTTCAGATGGAAGCAAAAACAGATCGGTCAAAAGTAAAATTTTATCAATTTCATTACTGTTCCCAAAGAAAATCACTTTGTCTGAAATTCCTAATTCCTGACATAAAATCTCTGCATTTTCTTTTTCAGGACCATCGCCCACCATCATTAGTTTTGCAGGCATTTCTCTCTGAATATTATAAAAAATCTTAATGATGTCCGGAATACGTTTTACTTTTCTAAAATTACTAATGTGTGTAATTATACGTTCATTTTCCTTTGCCATAACACTTCGGTGACAAGGTGCGGCAGGGTCTTTAACAACTTTGTCCAATTCAATAAAATTAGGAATCACCTTAATTTTATTCTTGATTTTGAATAATTTCAAGGTATCATCTTTCAAACTTTGCGAAACCGAAGTCACATAATCCGATTTATTGATGCTAAAAGTTACTGCGGGCTTGTAAAAAGGATGATTTCCAACCAAGGTTATATCTGTTCCGTGAAGCGTCGTAATCATTGGAAGGTTAATACCTTCATTCTTTAGCATTTGCTTTGCCATGTAACCCGCATATGCATGTGGAATTGCGTAATGCACGTGCAACAACTCAATCTTATATAATTTAACCATATCAACCAGTTTGCTTGACAAGGCCAATTCATAAGGCTGATAATGAAAAAGAGGATATTCAGGAACGTTTACTTCGTGATAATGAACATTTGGATTTAAAAGTGCCAATCGTACGGGCTGGCTATAAGTAATAAAATGGATTTCGTGTCCGCGTCTGGCTAATTCAAGACCTAATTCTGTGGCTACAACCCCACTCCCACCAAAAGTTGGATAACAAACTATTGCTATTTTCATGTATTAAATTTAATACTACGAAAGTACTTAAAATTAGCGTTTAATTAAAGGTTTGGAATGTTACATTTTTTGTAAATCTTAGAGATCTCAGATTAATAGATAGTTAGATTATTGGATTTTACTGTTATTCTGAAAGAAGTCGAAGGGAAATGACAACTAACTTTTAATTTCCAAACAACTTCTAACTTTTAACAAATAACGTTTAACTTTATAAGGAGCAGCGCATTTATTTTCCAAAGAACCACTAGTCCCGCTGTCCGCTATATCTTTTATGGCAAACCCCACCATAAAAGGATATCACTCCCATCGGGGCTAAATTAGAGGTTTTGGCTTTCATAAGGCCCTCATTCCTAAACCCGACAGTCCCGAAGCCTCGGGATAAAAACCTGTCGGGTTTGTCGCGATTATCTTTGTAAAAGTTTAAAACTTTTACAAAGATTTCCACAATCTAAACTGAAACAAAAAAAAAACAACTTAGTTCCACAAAAAAAGGCACAAAACCTAAGTCCCATGCCTTTCAAATATATTATAAATTCTCTTAGAAAAATCTGCTATGCCAGCTATCAGCAGCAGGTACTTCCCAGGATTCATTAAACTCTTCGATATTGTTAACCAAATTATTAAAAACAATTGTATTCTCAGAAACCGATTTGTCTTTAACCATTTTCTTAAAGTCAATTAATGGCTTGTGTGCAATATGTTCCCCTAGTTTAAAAGTAACGTTCATTTTATCTAACAAATCAACGTTATACTTTTTCTCTAAACTTTGAATAAATTCAACCGAACTATCAATTGAACAACCCGTAGCTGGCTGCACATCCTGATTGACAGCCAAAATAATGAATCTGTTGTATTTTAATTGATAGGAAGCTTCCAGACTTGTTCCATGTGCTGCCCAACCTTCGATGAAAGATTTTAAATCGGCTTCTATCTCAGAAAATTCTTCCTCAGAAAATTTTCTGTTCGATTGATAAATCCAGATTCTGGATTCACCAGGTAAATTTTCAAAAGGTACGTACATTTTAATTTTTCTTTTAGTTTAACTTGTTTCAAGTTTAAAGTTTCAAGTTAGAAAACTTAGAAACTTATCATCTCAGAACTTATATTACAAATCTTGTGCGTTTGCAATTAGTTCTGCAATATCCATTACTTTAACCTGCCCTTCTTTCTCTTTATGTTTAATTCCATCCGTTAACATTGTATTGCAAAACGGGCAGCCAGCAGCAATAATATCTGGTTGGGTTTCAAGTGCGTCTTCTGTTCTTTCAATGTTTACTTCCTTATTTCCAGGTTCTGCATCTTTAAACATTTGTGCTCCACCTGCTCCACAACATAAACCATTAGCCTTAGAGCGTTTCATTTCGACCAATTCAACATCCAGTTTCTGAATTAAATCTCTTGGTGCTTCATAAACTTTATTAGCTCTTCCTAAGTAGCAAGGGTCATGAAAAGTAATTCTTTTTCCCTTAAACTGACCACCCTCAACAGTTAATCTTCCATCATCAATTAATGACTTTAAAAATTCAGTATGGTGAATAACATCATATTGCCCCCCTAATTCAGGATATTCATTTTTTAAAGTATTAAAACAATGTGGACAGGCCGTAACTATTTTTTTAGCTTCATATGCATTTAAAACCTCGATATTCATCATAGCCTGCATTTGAAACAAAAATTCATTTCCGGCTCTTTTTGCAGGATCTCCAGTACAGCTTTCTTCAGTACCAAGTACAGCAAAAGAAACGTTTGTACGATTTAGAATTCGCACAAAAGCTTTTGTAATCTTTTTTGCTCTATCATCAAAACTTCCTGCACAACCAACCCAAAACAATACTTCCGGCTGTTTTCCTTCGGCCAGCATTTCTGCCATTGTTGGTACAACTAAATTTTCTGACATTTCATTTTTGTTTAAAGTTTAAAGTTTCATGTTTTAATCTGAAATTTTAAATATATTTTTTAACTATCCTAAAAGGTTAAAACAAATAACCACTTAAGCCATTTTAATTCTCGTTTTTCCAGTTCAATCGGTCTTGCTGGCTATACTGCCAGGGCGCTCCATTATTTTCAACATTTGTCATCATGGCATTCAGTGACATTGGAGCAGCACTTTGTTCCATCACCAAATAACGACGCATATCCATGATAATAGACAAGGGATCTATATTTACGGGACATTCTTCTACACATGCATTACAAGATGTACAGGCCCATAATTCTTCCGGAGTGATATAATCGTTTAATAAAGTTTTATTATCAGGAATAAAAACACCTTTATTGGCATCGATATTTTTTCCTACCTCCTGCAAGCGGTCTCTTGTATCCATCATGATTTTTCGAGGAGAGAGTTTCTTTCCAGTTATATTAGCAGGACATGCTGAAGTACAACGGCCACATTCAGTACAAGTGTAAGCATTTAGCAATTGTACCCAATTTAAATCCTGTACATCGCTTGCGCCAAACTTTGCAGGAACAGCATTTTCATCGGCCGGAGCAGCAGCAAACGGATCAGCATTTGGATCCATCATCAGCTTAACTTCTTTTGTAACTGATTCCAGATTATCGAATTTTCCTTTTGGATTTAAATCTGCAAAATAAGTATTTGGGAAAGCTAAAAGAATATGCAAATGTTTTGAGAAATATAAATAATTCATAAAAATTAAAATACCAACAATATGCAGCCACCAAAAAACTTCAAATAAGAGTATTACCAATTTGTTTGACATACCATCAAAAATGGGTGCAATAAATTGACTTATTGGAAAACTTCCGGCTTTATGAAAAACTCCTCCCGGAACATTTTGTAAATGCAAATCTGAAGCGTTCATCAATAGAAACAAAATCATCAAAACGGTTTCAAAATATAAAATATAGTTGGCATCACTTTTAGGAAATCCTCTTAAGTCAGAATGTATAAAACGTTTCAATCTGATTACATTTCTTCTAATCCAAAAAACTGTTACAGAAAAAATGACAAGTATGGCCAATATTTCAAAAGAAGCTATTAAAACATCATAGACCCCTCCTAAATAAGGCGCAAAAATTCTATGGGTTCCAAATAAACCATCAATAATAATTTCAAGCAACTCGATATTAATGATTATAAATCCAACATATACTATAATGTGCAATATTCCCGCTACAGGGCGCTTGACCATTTTTGATTGTCCAAGTGCGATCATGGCCATGTTTGCCCAACGTGCTTTTGGATTATCTTTTCTGTCTACATCAATACCCAAATTGATATTTCGGATGATTTTTTTTACGTTTGAAGCAAAAAAACCAAAACCAGCTATGAGAACTGTAGCAAATAAAATATTATCTAGATAGCTCATTCCTGTTATTTTTTAATCGGCGGATTTTCATCTTCTGTCGGACCTACATACGGTTTGTTTTTCTTTCCGAAAACAGAAACATTTATGTAACGTGTTGGATTAAGGCGTACATCCTGTAATAATAATTCTAACTCTTTTGAAGTTTTAGACAAATTATTATACAATGCGTCATCATTAAGTAATTTTCCTGCAGTACCTTTTCCTGAATTTAAATTACTCATAATACCATCAACCTTAGCCAATGTCTGGTTTAGGTTTCTAACCGTTTTACCTAAATCGGCCTTATTTAAGGAGTCAGATATTTTATTAAAGTTGTTTGACATCTTATTAAAATTTGTCACTACTCCATTAATCTGAGCTTTATTTGTGTCCAAAATAGAATTAAGACTTCCTGAGGCTCTATGAAACTGCTCCATAGTCTGACTTAATTCTGACAATGATTTCTTAAGATCTTCCTGACCTTTTTTATCCAAAACATTGTTTAATCCTGAAACCAGTGTATTAATGTTAGCTAACATTAAATCTAATTTTTGCTGAATAGGTTCAATTTTACCACCTAAAGATTCTGTTAAACCTAATTCAACAGCAGCTTCCAAAGTCTGACCATCAGTAGCAAGATCTTTGTCTGCCAGATTTGGAATAATTTTGATTTGTTTTCCTCCAATTAAACTCGGGGAATACATTGCCGCTTTACTGGTTTTAGAGATTGGAAAATCAGTTTTCAACTGCAGCTCTACTGTCAGCCTGCCTGTTGTTTCGTTGATTGTGATTTTATTTACTTTACCAATCCCAAGTCCGTTTAAGGTCACGGGAGCTGATTGTGCCAAATCTTCCACATTATTATATTCAACATAGAATGTTTTATAATCAGTAAAAAGGTCTTTGCCTTTTAAAAAACTATAGCCCCAAATAAATAATAAAATTGACGCGATGACTAAAATAGCCGTTTTAATTTCTCTTGTTAGTTTCAAAATTGTAAGTGTTTGTACAAAATTAATATAAATATTCGAACTTATCAGTATTATTTGATAGCGTCCTGAATACTGATTTTTTCACCATTTTTAGTTGCCACCAAAAAGGCAGCGCCATACCCTTTACTTTTAGCCTCTTGCAAATATTTTTTAGCACTTTCATAATCCGATGTTTCCTGATAAAAATATTTATAAATATTATTTTCATAAATCATCGTAACATCCTTTAAGCCTTTAAAATTTTTAGGTTCTAAAGGTGTTTTTTTAATGCTAGCAATAAGCTGTACCTTAAAAAAAGTACCTTTAGGAGCATCCTTAACTACTTTTGGAGCAGGTTCGGCTGTTTTAGGTTTTCCGGGAACAGAGGTGTCTTTTGTAGGTTTAACGTCATTAACTTCAGGGGAACCAGTTCCAAAATACTCTCTTTTATAACTTAAGATAGCCTGAGCAATGGCCTGAGCCACGTCATCCTGTCCTGCTTCAGAATTTAAAATATCTCCTTCGGTTGGATTAGATATAAATCCTGTTTCTACTAAAACCCTTGGCATATACGCTTTATGAAGTACCATAAATGGAGCTTGCTTTACGCCGCCCTGACGAAGTTTTTTTCCTAACTTTTCAAAATTTTCTTCGATCCTGCTTGCTAATGAGATACTGTTATCAAGATATTCTTCCTGCATTAAGGTCAAGCCAATCATAGATTCAGGCGAATTAGGATCAAATCCTTCGTACTTACGTTTATAATCTTTTTCTAAAGTAATAACGGAGTTCTCTTTTTTAGCAGCTTCCAGATTCGAAGCAACTTTGCTAAGCCCCATTACATATGTTTCGGTTCCATCTGCAGCGGTATTTTTGTTGGCATTGCAATGAATTGAAACAAAAATATTTGAGTTGGCTCTGTTAGCAATATTCGCTCTCTCTACTAAATCGATAAAAACATCTGTTTTTCGGGTATAAATAACATGAACATTTGGATTAAGTTCTAAAATTTTCCCCACTTTCAAAACAATTGCCAAAGCAATATTTTTTTCAATACGACCACTATAAACAGCACCAAAATCATGATCACCATGTCCTGCATCAAGTGTTACCTTGAAAACATTAGACTGAGAGTAAGCATAAAATGACGTTATAGTTAGAAAAAAAATAAATATTAGTTTAGTTTTGTTAAAAATGTTCATAAATCTAAAAGTTAATTTTAATAAAATGCAAAGCTATAATTTTTACAATTGATTATTTTTGCCAAAAAATTATATGTAAGTTTGACATGTCAAAAAACAAGCCATACTTTTACAAAAATAGCATTTAAACCTTTGCATACAAACTTATTTAATATCGTTTTATTATCATTTTTCCTGAGTGTAGGATGTGGTAATTTATATTCACAAGATATAAAACCTAAAAAAGACACGTTACCTGCTGCAAAACAAACGAGTAAACCTAAAAGCACCATTGCTGATACTACAAAAACCACAACTGACACCATTAAACTGGATACTGTCCGGCCTAAAAAAACTTTTCTTGACGGAAAAGTAAAATATATAGCTAAGGATTACGCCAAAAATGATTATAAAAAGAAAACACTTACGCTTTATAATGAAGCTGAATTATATTATAAGGATGTAGAATTAAAATCAGGAATTATTGTTCTTGATTACGAAAAAGATGAAGTATACGCAGGAAGGATAAAAGATTCTGCCGGGGTTTTGATACAATATCCTAACTTTAAACAAGGATCAAACGAGGTTCAGCCAGATTCAATTCGTTTTAATTTTAAAACAAAAAAAGCCTTAATTTATAATTCAAGAAC
>CBFGNY010000042.1:0-26059 GCA_965650235.1 uncultured Flavobacterium sp.
TTGTAAATACAAAACCGGATATTTCTTTGCTTTTTCTTTATCATAACCTGAAGGTGTGTAAACATAGGCTCTGCGTGAGGTATTAGTGCTTTTTGAAGGAAAAAGAATTTGCTGTACATTTCCGTGCGGCACATTTTTCAGGGCATAGAAGTCCTGATCATGAGCCGGAATTTCGATTCCGCTTTCCCAACGGGTAGAGCCGTAAAAATTGAGTGCGCCCGGATCGTTAAAAACACCTCCGTCGACTGTTACGTGATAATAATGAAAACCTTCGTCCATGGGACCGGCGGTGGTTCCTCTCCAAAAACCGTCTTCACCTTTTGTGAGCGTCGTCCCTCCTTTTGCGCCTCCTAATCCAAGGCTAACCACAACAGATTTGGCCTCGGGAGCCATAATTTGAAATCTGGCATATCCCTGAGAGTTGACTTGTGGGTATTCCTGCCCGGGCTGATTAACAGTTGACGGTTTAAAATCTTCTGCAATAGCCTGATTCGTTTGTGCAAAACCTGATAAAATAAAGGCCCATAAGAGCACAACTGTATACTGTTTCATATTTTTATTTTTTAAGTTTAAAATTTATTGAACTGCCGGATTTATGATTTGGTAGTTTCCACTTAGATGCATTAAACTAAAGAGGTACATTAAACCATCATAATACGGATCAAAATAACCGTCCTCATACGGTTCAAGTTTCGCTTTCCAAAGTGCATGAACAAAGTCCATACTTTCCTTATCGGGATTGACTAATGAGGCAGTAGCAGAAGTGCCAACTAATCCGATGGAATGTCTGAGTTTTTTAACAGGACCTGCCTGCAGTATAAATTCCGGTTTGGAACCATCGAGATTAAACTGATCGTCAAAAGTGTCTATTCCTTTCGATCTCAGAAATTTTTGAAACTTTCTGGCGTACTCTTCCTGCCACTTTTTATCTTTTCCATACCAGGTATAATCCATTGCGATGTTCATAGGCACACGCCACGAATCATAACGAAATCCGGGCGGCATCCAGGGTGTAGGATGTGGTTCTCCGGTGAATTCTGTATAATCAGAATTTAGTCCCGTTACCGGATGAGTCGCTTTATGGAGAAAATTGCGTGAGACCTCAGCACATTCTTTATAAAATTGTTCGTGGCCATCTTTGGCATACAAAGCCCATATTTCGTAAAATGCCGGAACATGATAAGAAGGATCTGTCCAGTTGTAACCGCCTCCTTCCGGAACGAAAGAGATTTGTTTGTGTTCAGTATTGATGATATTGTGAACATTCCCGGTGCCGTCTTTTTTCCACATGGCATCCAGTATTCTTCTCGCCTCATTGTAGTAATGTATACCTGTATCATTGCCCCATTTGTTAGAGGCAAAAAGTAAACTGGTTACATAATATAATTCTCCGTCTGAAGCAGAACCTGCCGAATTCTGTTTTTTAGTTTCAGGATTGACACTCCATGCAAAATAACCTTCTCTGGGTCCGTCCTGATGCTGCATGTATTTGACAGACCATCTCCAGATGCGGTCAAAAACCTCTTTTTTATTAAGCTGAACCGCAACCATCATTCCATACGACATTCCCTCGGTACGGGCATCTTTATTTTTAACATCCGAAACATATCCTAAAGAATCGCCTTCTTCAAAATAGACTTTGTTAGGCCCTTCAAAAACATCATAATAAGCCTTGGCTAATTTTTTATCAATTTCAGCCTGACTATAACCGGCTTCCTTAAAAAGGTTGCGGTATTGAGGTCTAGATTCTGATTTTTCTGTTTTCTTTTTAGTTTGACTAGTGGCCAAAACTGGCAAAATCAATCCCAAAGCCAATATCAAAATCCGAATACTAACAAGAGATTTACTTGTACTATTTTTATCTTTTATCATAATTTATCTTTTTAGTATTTAATTCTAAACCAATCAAAATCAACATATCCACCCGTATTTTTTGTTGCATAATTGAAGACGCCAAAGCGATAGCCCATAAAATGCGGAAGCGTATATTTCATTTTTAAAGTTTCACCTATCGAATGCCATACTTTTCCATCTAAGCTATAGAAGAACTTAGCTTCATCTTTTTTATCTCTAAAATCACAATCAATTCTGAATTAAACCTGATTTTGATCTAACGGAATCTGCTGTACTTCAACCGCTTTATCTTTATCAGTTGCCATCATTACAATTGACTTTTTATTTCCTTCCACTTTCACCGCTACTAATCCGTATTCTTTTTGTAAGGCTGATAATCCGGAAAAATCTCCCTCTTTCATTTTAGAAACATCCAAGTAAACAGAAGCTGAACTAGTTGGGCCGATAGTACGTTGTGTGAGCGTATTTCTGGCTGAAAGGAAATCAGTATCAATTCTTCCTGTTTTAAGACGCAGGAATCCTTGTTTTTCTTTTAATGACCAAAGTGTATTATCGGGATTATGGTTCCATTGCCAAACTAACGGCAATGCTTCCTGACCTTTTTTGCGATTGAATTCATCAGAAGCAACCAAATTCGGAATCAAACCTGTACTGGCTGGCAATTCTAATTTTTCCGGAACCTTGCCCTTTTCTCCTAATATTGGCCAGCCGTCTTCCCATTTTACAGGAACCAGATATGGAATTCTTCCAACTGCACCATAATCACGAAATAGATAGGAAAACCAACGTCCGTCAGGAGTATCGATAAGTCCGCCCTGAGCAACACCTAAATCCTGTAAGGCTACTTTTCCCTCCCAGGGACCATTTATTTTGTCTGCTCTATGAATGATTACTGTGCGCATTCCGCCCTGAGGCCAGCAAATATTAAAGAGGTAATATTTCCCTTTTATTTTAAACAATTGAGAACCTTCAGCACCTAGCATGATGTTGTTTCCTGCCGGAGCACTGGCGTTTTCTATAATAACTTTCTCCGGAACATCTTGTCTAATTCCGGTTAAATCATCATTTAGCTGTACCAGCTTGATTTGGCCTCCACCGTAAATTAAATATGCTTTGCCATCATCATCAAAAAACAGCGAATGATCGTGATAGGAAGGCTTAAAAGAGACTCTTTGCCAATTTCCTTTTTCTATGTCTTTCGTTTTAAAAATATAAGTCTCACCGGTTGTTCCGGAAAAAGTGGTTACATAATACATTCCGTTATGAAACCGTAAACTACTAGCCCACGAACCTCTTCCGTAGGTACTTTTTCCTTCTGTCAGATTTAATTCCGGCATGTCTGCCAAAGTATCATAGGCATAGTTGATGGGTTTCCAATTGACAAGATCAGTCGATTTCATAATGGGCAAGCCCGGGTCCATGTGCATCGTTGTACTGCTCATGTAGTAATTTTTACCAACCCTGATGATTGCCATATCAGGCACATCAGCAAAAAGTATTGGATTTTGGGCTTGTGCCAAAGCAACAGCCTGAACCAGTAAAACAAAGGAGACAAAAAGGAAACTAATTCTTTTTTTCATGAGATAAAAGATTAAATTAAGAATAGTGCTTACTTGATTTTGCTGACACCTTCAGTGGTCTGAATTATCTTTTGAATGGTTCCATCCTCATTGTAGTACATATAATCTACACAAACCGAACGTCTGTAACTGCCGCCTGTAGGCAAACTTCCGTTGTGATAAAAAAAGTATGATTTGCCTTTGTAATCAATAATACCCGGATGTGTCGTAAAACTGTTGTTGACATTTTCCTGAATTATTCCCTGATACGTCCATGGTCCTGTTGGATTTTTGGCGGTGCAATATTCGATCATTTCAGGTTTAGTTCCTGCGCTGGCATAGACTAAATAATAAATTCCTTTTCGTTTATATACCCACGGTCCTTCGATATAATTTTTAGGTTTGAAAGTGGTAATAGGACTGTCCAGTTCAATCATGTTCTTTTTCAGTTTTACCCATTTACAGCTTCCGTTACCCCAAAACATATACGCCTGCCCATCATCATCCACAAATACTGTCGGGTCAATATCATCCCAGGCATATTTCATGTCGGTAGTCATTTCGTTAATTATTAAGGCTTTACCAATCGCATCCTTAAAAGGACCAGTCGGGCTGTCAGAAACTGCTACTCCTATTGCGGCACCGCCTCCGCTTACATCATCCTTTTTATGAAACGTAGAAACAAACCAGTAAAACTTTCCATCCCGCTCAATACATTGCGCTGCATAAGCGTCTCCGGTTGCCCATGAAAAGGTACTGGGTGAAAGCGGTGCTCCATGATCTTTCCAGGTCGCCATATCAGTGGTTGAATACACACGCCAGTCGGCCATTTTATAGTTGGTATCCTGCTCGGTAGCGACATCATGTCCCGTATATAAATACAAGGTGCCTTTGTGTACAATAGGCGCCGGATCTGCAGTAAAAACATTTCTGATAATAGGATTTTGTGCTGTAATTTTAAATACGGACAGACAGCACAGTAGTGCAAATAAAAATTTGTTGTGGTTTTTCATTGTAATCTTTTTTGGGTTTGATAGTTTTATGGTAATGCTGTGTTTAATTATATCACATTTAAATTCATTTTATTAATTTGTCTTTTTAATGACCACTTTCTTTCCTGCATATTTTATTGTTGCAGAAATAGTATTGTTCTCTTTTCCGGAGATCCAGACAATATTCATGGTATATACGGCTGTTTGATTCTTATAACTTCCTTTTTGTTTTTCCAAAGTCAGGGTTTGATTTTTTTCGTTCCAGACCAGTGGAATCTCAGTATGTTTCCCTTTTTCATAATTGTAGTTATCGCCTTCGTCGTTATAAAGCGTAAACGATGCATCCTTGCCGGTATAAATCCGAATTTCAAGTTCGTCCTGTTTCGAATTTGTACTCTGAATTGTGCTCCCCATCGGAACAATTGAGCCTTCTTTCACAAAAACCGGAATTTTATCCAAAGGAGCCGGAGTCGAAATGGTCTGTCCTCCTTCAAATCGCTTGCCGGTCCAGAAATCAAACCAGGCATTTTGTTTTGGCAGGTAAACATCCCAATGAGTAACATCAGGAGCAGTAACAGGTGCTATTAAAAATGCTTTTCCAAACATATATTGATAAGCCGCACTTACAGCAGTTGTGTCTTTCTGGAAATCCATAATTAAAGGGCGCATCAATGTTGAATTATTCTTGGTGATCTGCCAGGCTTCTGAATAGATGTACGGAAGCAATTGATATCTCAGGTTGAGCATGGATCTCATATTATTTTCAACCTTTTCTCCATATTTCCAGGGCTCAGTTTCTGTTTGATAACCGTGCATGCGAAATATCGGATTGAATACGCCCCACTGAAACCAGCGTGTTAGTATTTCATGATATTTTTCGTCTTTATATTGTCCTGATCCGGGACGAAAAAAACCACCAATGTCGGTTGTCCAATAAGGCATTCCGGTAAGATTATAGTTTAAACCCGCCACTATTTGACGTTTATAGGCATTCCAATCCCAGCCTATATCGCCTGACCAGTTGATGGTACCATAACGCTGCTGTCCTAAAAAGGCAGAGCGCGTAAGAATGGCCACTCGCTTTTCCGGATTCGTATTTCTTTGACCTTCATAAACCGCTTTGCTTACAAATAAAGGATAGGTTAATCGGTAAAAATCACCTAAACCAAAATAAGTCTGCTTGCCTCTTAACGCATCATTTTCAGGTTCAGTCGCATCCATCCACCAGGAATCTACTCCAAGTGTGAATAAATTTTTGTCCAGTGCATTCCAGTGTGTTTTCTGCGTTTCAGGATTATAAATATCTATCCAGGGACTATCAGGAATAAATAAATTTTTAGACACATATTCTTTACCTATTTCAGATTCCTTATTGAGATTTTCCCAGACTGAAATCGAAAAATGAGCATTTAAATCGTGAATTTCCTTTATGAATTTTTCAGGTTCCGGATAATAAGTTTCATCAAACTTTGGCACTCCCCAACCGTATTTACCCCAATATTGCCAATCCTGCACGATGACATCTACAGGTAAATTGCGTTTTCTGAATTCTTTTACTGTCGAAACCAAATGCTCTCCAGAAGTATACCGCTCACGACATTGCCAAAATCCAAATGCCCATTTTGGCAGCATTGGAACATTTCCGGTAAGGTTGCGGTAACTGGCGATGATTTCGTCTGTATTATCTCCGGCAAAAACGACATAATCCAATGATTTTGCATTGGGAGATTTAAAAACCGTTTCGTTATTAGAAAGTTTAAGGCTAAGAGACGGAGTATTACTTGATTTACAAATTACTTTTACTGTATGCTCCCCTGCCTTTAAGTGAATTAATTTACCTACTGCCGGTGGCAGCCATAAATTAGATTGATTGATGACATCTTTACCATCAATCACCACTAAATGACGGCTATCCATGTCTCCAAGATCCAGAAATAAAGAATATTCTCCGTCTTTGGCTACAGAAAAATTTCCGGAATAAATGGATTGCTGTTGTGAAACTTTTTGGGTACCCGAAGTTGTGGTCACTTCAACTTCTTTTTTATCGCCTTCATTTTTATTATTCTTAATTAAAGAAATCTCTTGATTTGTGGGATTAAAATAGGTTAGCCCATATTGATTCCATAGTACTCCATACCCTTTGTTCGAAACCAAAAACGGAATGGCGATTTGTGTATTGACCTGAATTAATTTTCGGGTGGTATTTTTTAAGTTATAAAAACCATCCTGAAACTGGCCTAGTCCGAATAAATATTCATCCTGAGGAGATTCGAAACCCTGTTCAGCTATAAAACAAGGTTCTCCATGAATAGTATCGGGTTTTAATAACCTTGTATTTGCTTTTTCGCTCAGAAATACTTTACCTGATTTATCGCTATAAGACAGTATGCTTGTTTTTTTATGGTAGGTTACTACAATATTTTTTGTACTGAGTTCTAAGCTATTTGTATTTTCTTTTAATGAAAAATGGGGCGAGTTAGGTTTATTTATGAAAACAAACTCTTGTTCTTCTTTTTTATTTTCTATTTGATATTGTATGCGTATTGATTTTTCAGTAAGAGGAATGATATTTAGCACACCTCCAGATAATTCAATTGATAATTTATCTTTACTCAAGACATACTTTTTATATTCTTGCGCACTAATTGAAGTGAACAAAAAGCCTAAAAGTAAAGTGTATACAATCTTTTGCATTTTTATCTATTTAAATTATGATCTATTTTTCTATTGGAGTTAATGAAATCGCAAAACCTCCCCTGCGAAGTAATTTTACATCAATAATTGAATTTTTATTTACCTCTTTTACTTTTGAATCAAAAGCCTTATCGTGTTTTCCATCAGCAATTATAATGGCATGATAATCAATTCCTTCTTTTAAAAATGACAGGTTGAGTTTCTTTGTTATCTCTTTGCTTTCAGAAGCACTTATACCTCCAACGTACCAAACATTTCCTTTTCTTCGTGCCATTACAACGTCCTGTCCCGGATAACCGTCAAGAAGTTTTGTGTCGTCCCACGCTGTAGGGACTTCTTTTAAAAAGGTTCTAACTTCTTGTGGTAATTCATAGTATCCGTCCGGACGGTCGGCTAAATGCTGCATCGGAGATTCAAAAAGTACCGAAAGCGCCAACTCATGCCCGTAAGAAGTATGGTGCGGAAATTGCGAATTCGTAAAAGTAACAGGTGTATAATCCATTGCTCCTACTACGTTTCTTGTAAAAGGTAGAATCGTATTGTGTTCGGGAGCTGTAGTCGAAAATTCGGGACCATTATTGTACCATTCTGCCCCGCGAACGGCTTCGTAAGTCATTAAATTAGGATACGTGCGCGACCAGCCACGAGGTACAATGCAGCCGTGAAAATAGACCATCATTTCAAATTGGGCGGCATCTTCTAAAATATCAATATAATATTGTATCATATCTTGTTTTTCGCTTTCGAAAAAATCTACTTTGACACCCACAACACCCAGTTTTTTAAGTTTTGTAAATTCTTCAACCCTGTTTTTATGCGTAAGCATCCTGTCTTTTGGTGTTGATGGCACCCATGTATGATCTCCTCCCGAATTGTACCACATCAACGGCTTTATACCTTTAGAATGGATGTATTGTAATGCATCTTCCAGATTGCCTCCATTCGTCATGCTATCCCATTCCCAGTCCAGCAGCGTGTAAGGCCAATTCATTTTTTCGGCTAAATCGGCAAAGGCACATACGGTTTTATAGTCTTTGGTTCCATGGTTGCTGGACCAGTAATTCCAGGATACTTTTCCGGGTTTTATCCAGTCTGTAGTTTTAAAGCGGGTTGGCGCTGATACATCTTCAATTAAAGTGCTTTCCACAATATCAGACAAACTGCCAATAGAAATGACTCTCCACGGCGATTTCCACGGAAGTGAAATATTTGGTTTGGACTCGCCTTTCCCTCTGCCATCTTTTGGATCTGGGAAAGTAAGTTTATAGGTATTGCTGTCTTGTGTATTACTTAATTTTGTTCCGCAATACGTACGGTCCAGATCCGCTTCGTGCAATAAAAACCAGCACGATGTGTCAGTCGTATTAAATAGTGCAGGATAACACCATTCTTGCTGAATTATTTTGTCATTACCTGAAACATCATACAAACCCTCATTTGCCGGATTCCATTTCTCCAGCCATCTCTTATGTTCCTTTGGAATCTGATAGGCCGTAAACTCATCATTAATAGTAAAAGAACCTTGCTTCTCCGGAAATTCATATCGAAATGTAACACCGTCATTATAAGCTCTTATTATAAGATTCAATTTCGCTTTAGTTGGGTTTACAAAAGAAACAGTAATTTCATTAGCTGTATTTTCACGTACTGATTTTTTTCCGAAAGGAAGTTCGTAATGTTCGTTAATAATTTTAGGTTTTGATGTTTTTAAAAAATGAAGTTCTTTTAAAAAATCCTGATCGCTTCTCGAAAGTCCCAAACTTATTTTTGAGATCATTTCAAACTTATTTTTATCTGGCTGATAATATATTTTCAAATACCATTCGCCATAATGATCAGATTGCAAAGTTGTCTCAATTTTTTTATCGGGCGACTTTAATTGTAGTTGCTGTGACCAGGAATGGCAGAAGCTAAGCAAGACAAAAAATGCTAAAATATTTTTCAACTTCATGATTTTTAATAATTCATTTTTAATTCTTCGCTGACTTAAAAAGGTTGTTTAGTCAATAATGATTTTGCAATGAAAAAGCCGAAAGGGATTTAAACTTCCGGCTTTGATTAAAAAAACTAACACTAACTAACTATTAGCTATAAACTATGTAAATAACATAATATAACCAACTATTACTTTTATATCCTACTCAAAATCAAGTTCATCCTGAGAACGATTATATCTTATAAATTTTAAACTTTTTTTCGTATTTGTTTTTAGCAGTACTTTATTTCTATAACAAATACCCGTGGATTGGATGCTATAAAATCAATACTCAAATTCTTATTCAGTAAATTAAATAAGTGTATTTATTACAAATATAAAAAAATAAATCAATACACAATCGGTTGTTTGGTATTTTTTTTGTTGATTATATATAAATAATTATAATTAAAAGCGTTCTTTTTAATTATAACTGTAAAAAAATAAGTTATATGTATTAATTACATTCTTTAAAAGTGAAGCGTTACAGATTTAAAGGCATTTATCTAATATTTTTGAAGAACTCATAAAAGATAAAAAAATTATAGAAAAGCTTATTTTAGTCTGTAAATCAGTAATATTAAAAATATGTAATTGCTAAAATTAAGAAACAGATACTAAAAGACAACTGGTTGCTTACAAAAACATTAGAAATAAATAATTTTTAAGTGAGACAGGAGCTTAATTTATCAATAAAGCCTTCCTTTTCAAACCATGAAAAGAAGGCTTTATTAATCTGCAAAGATTGCATGGGCATTAATAATTTTTATAAACTGTTTTTTATTTTATTAACTGCTGTAACAACTTCTTTTTCAGGCATTTTACAAGTTTTTTCCACGCAGACATAAATATAGGTTTCATTTTCTATAAAACGATTTTCTAAAAGAGGTAGCTTGCTGTTTTTTGTAGCTCCTGCAATAAGTATGTTGGGCAAATAATAGCTTTGAAGTTGATTTGTTTTAGAAATGGCTTCTTTACCGGAAATAGCAACCTCAAAATAATCATCAGTATAATTTAGCATTAAATCCAGCCAATTATAATATTCTGCTGGTGATTGTAAGGCGTCTCCTTTTACATTATTTAACATTTTTTGGGCAATTGCAGCATACGTTTCATTAGAATAATAATGTCCTAACAGAAATAAATTATGAGCGAGAATTGAATTGGAACCAGGAATTACATTGTCTGCTATTTCCATTTTTCTGGCAATTAAATTTGTTGAAGTCTTCGATGTAAAATAAAACATATTTGTTTTTTTGTCCCAAAAATGTGTCATCGTGTAATCCGTTAGTTGTTTGGCTTTGTTTAGCCATTTCTCGTCAAGTGTAATTTGATATACCGCAATAAAGGCATCTATAACAGTGGCATAATCTTCTGAAAAACCAGAAATACTGCTTTTGCCTTCTTTGTAGCTATGATTTAAACTTCCGTCTTTATTAAGTTGGTTATTTATTTTGAAGTTAGCGTTTTTTAAAGCGATTGTCTTGTAATGCGGATTTTTGAATGCACGATAAGCGCTAACATACCCTTTAATCATTAAAGCATTCCATGAAGTAAGTGTTTTATTATCTAAATGAGGCCTCTCCCTTTTGTTTCTGGCTGTTAAAAGTATTTGCTTCCAGTTTTTTACTTTGGATTCCAGTTCTTTCAAAGTCAATTTGTTTTCAACAGCATAGTCTTTATCCAATTGATTTTTAAATAAAACATAGTTTCCGTTTTCCCATAACCCACTTTCATTAATATTAAAATACTCCTGAATAATATGAAAATCAGATTTTAATATAGCTTGTAACTCTTCCTGCTTCCACACATAATAAGCGCCTTCTTCCAGTTTTTTTTCTTTGTTTTTACTATCAGCATCTAATGAAGAATAAAAAGCGCCGTTAATATCCATTAATTCTTTTTCTACAAAATCCAGGGTTTCAATTACCGTTTTTTTATACAAATCATCTTTGGTTGCCAGATAAGCGTCAGAATACAAACTCACTAATTGTGCATTATCATACAGCATTTTTTCAAAATGAGGAATATGCCATTTTGCATCTGTGGAATATCTCGCAAAGCCACCACCAATAGCGTCGTAAATTCCGCCATTAGCCATTTTTGTTAGTGTCGTCTGCACATACTTTTGAATCGATTTATCATTATTCTGAATGCTATAGCGAAGCAGAAAATGTAAAGAGCCCGGCATTGGAAATTTGATCTCGCCAAGTAAACCTCCATCTTTATAATCCAGATTTTTTTGCCATAATTTTACACTAGTAAAAACCTCTGATTTTTTAAAAATCGCTTCATCATTATTAACTGCAATTAATTGTGATTCCTGAATTCCTTTGATTAATTTGTCTGCATATTCAGTAGCTTTTTTAGGATTGTTCTTGTACAAATTAGAAAGTTCCGTTAAAGCTTTTATCCACTCTTCTTTGGTAAAATAAGTGCCTCCAAAAATGGGACGACCATCAGGAAGTGCAATACAGTTTAAAGGCCATCCGCCTTTACCGGTCATTAATTGTACTGCATTCATATAAATCTGGTCAATATCCGGACGCTCTTCCCTGTCTACTTTTATGCTGATAAAATTATCATTCATTAATTTGGCTACAGCTTCGTTTTCAAAACTTTCTTCTTCCATAACATGGCACCAATGGCAAGCTGAATATCCTACAGAAATAATAATCAGTTTATTCTCGTCTTTTGCCTTATCCAAAGTTTCTTTGTTCCATGCTTTCCAGTCTACAGGATTATGCGCATGCTGTAAAAGATAAGGACTGCTTTCGTTGATTAAATCATTAGTGTATTCGTAAGTTTCCTGATTATTCTGTTTTCTATTACAGCTCATAAAAAAACAGGAAACAATTAATAAAAGATTTATAATACGCATATTAATAAGATGTAGAGTATGGATACTTATGTTGATATTCAGTGTGTTTTTTAATCAAAAGCTAAAATAGCAATTTATATTTAATAGATTTACTGCAACAAAATTATGCTTCAAATATGCTATTAAACGCTTCAAAAATGACAATCATATTTCAACTTTCAGGCTATTTTTACGTTTAGCATTTTATTAAAAAATGAGCGGAAATAAGCATTCCTTGCCCGATGTAAATATTTGCTTTAAAATAAATTCAATCAACACGATGAATAATGAAAGAAAAATACAATCCGTCTGTTTATGAGTAATACATCACAAAAACTTTCAGTACTTGAAAAAATAGGTTATGGTTTAGGTGATTTTGCAGCGAATCTGATCTTTCAGGCTTTGCTTACCTTTTTGGCTTTTTTTTACACAGATGTTTATAAAATTCCTGCAGGAACAGCAAGTATTATTATTTTTATTGGAGGTTTTATAGGTGCATTTTTCAACATCATTATGGGTGTTATTGCTGACCGCACACAAACCCGATGGGGAAAATTCAGACCCTGGATATTATGGACTGCTTTGCCGTTTGGAATTGCCTCTGTCCTTTCTTTTTTAACTCCGGATTTTAGTGAAAATGGCAAGATAATCTACACATTGCTGACTTACTTTTTTTTGGTATTAATTTATGCCGCAAATAATTTGCCTTATGTTGCTTTAAGTGGTGTTCTGACTGGTGACATGAAAGAAAGAAACAGCCTTTCCTCCTATCGTTTTGTGGCTGTAATGATTGCTCAATTTATAATTCAATCACTTCTGTTGCCCTTGGTTTTAATTTTAGGACATGGTGATAAGGCAGTTGGCTTTAAAAATACCATGATATTATTTGCTGCTATAGGAGTAATTTGCCTGCTTATTACTTTTTTTACTACCAAAGAAAGAATTGTACCCGCAAAAAATCAGAAATCTTCAATTAAGCAGGACTTTATCGATTTGTCTAAAAATGGCCCCTGGATGGTGATGGTGCTGGTCACAATTTTGGTATTTATAACATTGTCTTTAAAAGGCGGAATGTATGTTTTCTACTTTAAATATTATTTAGATCCGGGTGCGCAAACTATTTTTTTGAATGATATCGGATTTACCGGATTTATTGACAGGCTGAATAATTCCTTGACAGAAATGGGATTTGTAGATTTTCAGTGGCCAGAAGATGTTCCTACTTCTGCATTTAGTCTTTTTAATGCCGGGGGAATTCTTTTTATGATTTTTGGAATTATGCTTTCAAAGCCACTCGCAGATTCTTTTGGCAAGAGAAATATTTACATCACTTTCATTTTTTTGTCTGCTGTAAGTCTATTGCTTTTTAATTTTTATAGCAGAACAGCTATTGCACTTGTTTTTCTGACTCAATTAGCACACGGTTTTATTTATGGAGTTACAATTCCTTTATTGTGGGCCATGATTGCTGATGTAGCGGATTACAGTGAATGGAAAAATAATCGAAGAGCGACTGCTACTGTTTTTTCAGCCATGATTTTCGGGCTCAAAATAGGAATAAGCATTGGAGGGGCATTAGGCGCTGCTTTTTTATCCAAATATGGTTATGTTGCTGAAGAGATCAATCAGGTACCTGCAGCAGTTGAAGGAATTAAGCTTTCTATAAGTATTTATCCCGGTTTTATATTTATTATAAGTGCAGTTCTGTTGTTCTGTTACCTGATAGATAAAAAAATGGAAATTCAGATTGAAAGAGATTTAAAGGAAAGAAGAGAAATTAAAAAAAATGGCTACATGAATTAATTGGCATAATTAAATTCGGGAAATCCGACTATTCCTGAAATGCACAAGTTTATTACTTAAAATTCATAATGCTTTTCATACCTGAAATGTATTTAATGTCATATTAATTTTAAAAAAAAATATTTGGTTTTCAATTAAATAGTATATATTTAATTTTAATTTACAAATCATTTTATAATGTCCCTAAAAAAATGTTTTAGATTTATTGCCCTCTTACTCTTTACTATAAATAACTTGTTTTCTCAAAATACATTTGAGAACTATCAATTCAGGCTAGTAAGTAACGAGACTTCCAAAAGTGGTATTTATACCATTGCACAGGATCAATCCGGTATCATGTGGATGGGAACAAATGGTGCAGGTTTATATAAATTTGATGGAGTAAACTATGTTGCTTATGAACAAAACTCCAAGGTAAACAATTCTATTAACAGCAACTTAATTTATGTAGCTTATGTCGATACCCGCAACCGGTTGTGGGTAGGTACAGATGAAGGATTATGTCTTTATAACCGAAATTTAAATACTTTTGAAAGTATTGATATTCAAAAGAAAATCAAAAAAGAAACAGTAATCTCTGTCAAAAGTATTATTGAAGATAATCAAGGGAATCTTTATTTAGGGACATTTAATAGTGGCCTCCTAAAATTAAATACAAGGTCGCGGGAAATTACTAAACTAAAACTCGATATTCCACATGCAACTAACTATCTTATCAATAGTTTAGCAAAAGATAAAAAAGGGACCATTTATTTGGGTACTAATCTTGGGTTAAAAGTAGTTGATCCAATAAAAAATGAAGTTAAGAAAGTAAACATAGGCAATAACAATCAAGCTTTTTCCGGAAATATTGTATCTATGTTTATTGACAGCAACCAAAACTTATGGATTGGTGATGGTTATGAAGGTTTGGTTAAAATTGATTTAAATTCTAAGATTAGACAGACTGTTTCCTACCCTGTTACCGAAAAAAGAATTATGTCAATATTGGCAACAGATCCTAAAACCATTCTTTGTGCAACAGAAAATGATGGTTTAATCATTGTAAATGATCAGGGTGTTATTCAAAAAAAATATGTGAACAGCAAATTCAATACCCGTAGTTTAAGTTCAAATTCTGTTTGGTCTTTATTTTTAGATAAGGAAAAAAGAATTTGGCTGGGTTATTACAATAAGGGATTAGGTGTTTTTGATAAAATAAACAGCAAGGTAAACATTATAGAAAGTTTACCGGGTAATTCCCAATCCTTACAAACTAATTGTGTTACCGGTATTGCAAAAGATAATGAAGGCCAGTTATGGATTTCTATGGAAGGCGGAGGAGTTGATGTTTATAATCCTAAAACTAAAAATTTTAAACATATTACCAAATCTGACACTCGCTTTTATACTGGGTTAACGAATGATAATGTCACCAATGTATTTATTGATAAAAGTCAGAACATTTGGCTATCAAGCTGGAATGAAGGGATTTTTGTTTTAAAGAAAGGCAGCAGAAATTTTGTTAATTACAATACAAAAAACACTAATCTGACCTCAGACAATATCATGAGTATTGCTCAGGATTCCAGAGGTGTAATCTGGATAGGAACTTTTGCAAAAGGCCTGCATTATTACACTCCTTCAGACGGGCAGTTTCACCATTGCAATTCTAAACCATTTTATACAAATGGATTAATGAATTTAGACATCCGAAAAATAATTGTAGATTCTGATGATGCCGTTTGGGTGGGTTCAACAACGGGTTTGTACAGAGTGAAAACAAATGATTTTACCTCTTTTTCAGTAACATCTTTTCGGAATAAAATGTCTGAAAAGCTTAAAAACCATAAAAGTACACATACAATTAACACGTTATATGAAGCTAAAAACAAAGAAATCTGGATTGGTACAGATGGTGCCGGATTGTTTAGCTACAATAAAAAAACAGATTCCATACAATGGTATATAAATTTCCCCGGTCTTCATGAAAAATCAATTTCATCAATTGTAGAATCAAATGATGGATGTGTTTGGCTAAGTGGAAAGAAAGGAATCACAAGACTGAATTTAAAAAATAAAACTACTGTCAATTACTCTACATATGATGGTCTGTTAGGCAATGATTTTAATAATAATTCTGTTCTGAAAGATAAAAATGGATTGCTTTATTTTGGAAGCTACGAGGGCTTAAATTATTTTAACCCTACGAATTTAGTCAAAAGCAAAAAACAGCTTCCAATTTACTTAACGGATCTAAAAATATTTAATAAATCAGTAGGCCCATTAGAAAAAAACTCGCCATTAATAAAAGTAATATCTGAAACAAAAAAAATAATCCTTAAACACGATCAGTCGGTATTTACAATTGATTTTATTGCCGTTAACTATTCTTTTCCTGCCAGAAATGAATTTGCCTATTATTTAGAAGGCTTTGAGGATTCCTGGAATTATGTAGGCAGTAAACGCTCTGCAACTTATACGAACTTAGCACCTGGCAACTATGTTTTCAAGCTTAAGGCAGCCGAAAAAAATGGGGCCTGGAGCCAAAAACCACTAGAATTAAAGATTGAAATTTTACCGCCCTGGTGGAAAACTTCTTTTGCATACCTATTCTATTCCTTATTGTTATTTGCTGCAGTTCACTTTGCCAATCAATACTATCAAAATCGTTTTAAACAAAAACAAATGATAGAATTTGAACAGAAAAAAGCACTTCAGATTGAAAAGTTAAATAATAAGAAATTACAATTCTTTACCAATATCTCGCATGAGTTTAGGACTCCGCTTACTTTAATTCTCAATCCATTAGGAGATATAATCAGGAATAATAGTCAGGAATTATCAGAAAGTGTATTGAATAAATTGAAAACTATTCAAAAAAGTTCCGACAGGCTTTCCAGATTAATCAATGAGTTAATGGATTTTAATCAGCTTCAATTTAATAAAATGGCCCTGCAATTGCAACTAATAGAAGTAGTTGGCTTTACAAAAGAAGTTGTCAGTTATTTTGATGAAGAAGCATCCAGCCGTGGAATTCTGCTGCATTTTGAGTCTAATAGAACATCTTTAAAAGATTGGATTGACCCTAAAATGTTTGAGAAAATTATTTTTAATGTGATTTCAAATGCTTTTAAAGTTACTCCTGATAATGGTAAGATAATAGTAAAAATAGTAGTCAATCAGGAATTGATTCATTTTCCTTTGATAAGTTCAACTAGCACTTATCCCTCTTTTGAGGTTATTGTTGAAGACACAGGTGCAGGATTAGAGAAAAAAGATATTAAGAGAATATTTGACCGTTTCTATCAGGTAAACAACTTAAACAAAGCCTATTATGGAAGTACGGGTATAGGATTGGAAGTTGTTCGCGGATTTGTAGAATTACATAAGGGAATAATTGAAGTAGAGAGTGAGCTGGGAGTTGGTACCACTTTTAAACTACTATTTCCTGTTGGCAAAGAGTTTTTTAATGAAAGTGAAATTCTGCTTGAGGAATTTAAAAAGGAGAAAAAAATAAGTTATACCCCAATAGTTGAAAAAGCAGAAATTCAATCACAGGATGATGAGGAAAAAGCAGATCGAATTTATACTATTTTGATTGTTGAAGATAATGTGGAATTGCGGAATTATTTAAAAAATGAACTTAAAAAAGAGTATAAAGTCCTGGTCGCTGAGAATGGTCAGGTAGGTTTAGAATTAGCTTTGCAGAAACTGCCTGATTTAATTTTAACAGATGTAATAATGCCTGTTATGAATGGTTTAGAGTTGTGCAAAAACATTAAAGCAGATTTAAAAACCAGTCATATACCGTTGATGATGTTGTCTGCAAAAGCATTAATTAAGGATAGATTAGAAGGAATTGATTCTGGTGCAGATATGTATTTGAGTAAACCTTTTGATATGGATATTTTAAGGTCCAGTCTCGTACAATTGATTAACAGCAGGCAAATTATGTTTAATAAATTCTATAACGGAATTACACCTAAAGCAAAAGAAAAAACAACCACTCTGGATAATGAATTTATAAAAAACACCCTGAACTATATTAATGAAAACATCAGTGAGCCTGAGTTAAGTGTTGAAGTTTTGGCTTCGAAGGTATTTTTGAGCAGAAGCCAGCTGTATCGAAAAATTAAAACTTTAACTGGTGTATCAGTAAATGAGTTTATACGTAATGTTCGTTTAGAAAAGGCAAAAGAACTAATAGAGCTTGGTAATGATAATATTACAGAAATTAGTTTTAAAGTTGGTTTTAGCTCTCCCTCCTATTTTACAAAATGCTATAAAGAAAAATACGGATATTTGCCAACTCATAATAACAAAAAATAACATTAAAGTATTAATTAAAGACGGTTTTATACCGTCTTTTTTTGCTTTCGACATTTAGAAATATAGAAGAATCCGTTTTTTTAACTTCTTCACTTAGTCATTTTTAATTCGATCATATGGAAGGTTAAGTGCAAAAAAACAAAATTGTTTTTACATTCCTAAATGATATTAATCAATAATTATTACCTATTTGCCTGTTGCGAAAATTCAATTTAACATAAACTAATGACTTTATTTTATTTTACTAAACAAATAAACTTAATTAAGAAAAAGATTACTTTCCTATTCCTACATTTTGTTTTTTAGAATCTTAAATGTGAAAAAATAGTCTGTTATTTTTCAGCTATCAAAAAAAATAAAGAAGATTTTCTGATAATATCCTATTTAATTTCCCCTTCCAAACAACTCTAAAACACTGTATTTGTTAGTTTTAAACCTATCATGCTACAAATTTGATAGTTTTTGCATCATTTGTAGTATGTGAAACTTATGTTAAGATTCTATTTTTGGATTTAACAATATCAGAATAACCTTCAAAAACAATTATTAACAATTAAAACAATTCAGGATGAAATGAAAAACTAATTTATTTATTGAGAAAATCTCTTTTTAAATCAACTCAATTAAAATGATTTAAGAAATACGAAATGAGGAGGCATATTTTTTAATAGTGCTTTTCAAAAATTAAGGAGTAGAGAATTTATAAGCTAATTATAATCAATATAATAAATAACACTTTACAGCCAAATAATTATTTAACTAAACAAAAAACCAATTAACATGATGTTAAAAATGAAATTTGCAATAATCGCGTTGCTAATAGTTAGCACTCAAAATGTGATTGCCCAATCAAAGACCATACAGGGTACGGTTACGGATCCGTCAGGAGTTCCTTTGCCGGGTGCCAGTATTAATGTACAAGGATCAAAAAACAGTGCATCAACAGATTTTGATGGTAAATACTCTTTGAGCGGAGTAAATGCTACAGACAAAATAATATATTCTTACGTAGGCCTAACTTCCCAAACAATTACTGCTGGCAGTCAGTCTGTAATCAATGTAAAATTAGCCGAATCCACACAAACTTTAAATGAAGTTGTTATCGCTTACGGAACACAAAAAAGAGCTAAAGTAACCGGAGCAATTTCAGTAGTAAATTCAAAAGATATAGTAGCTGTACCAATTACAAATGCAGAGTCGGCTTTACAGGGTAGAGCTGCTGGAGTTAGTGTGGTAAATGGTGCGCCTGGTTCAAATCCTAAAGTTATTATTCGTGGTTTATCTACAATGGGAAACAGTACTCCTTTATATGTGGTTGATGGAGTTTTGACGGGAAACTTATCAGGACTAAATCCAAATGATATTGAATCCATGTCGGTATTAAAAGATGCTTCTACAACTGCTCTGTATGGTGCAAAAGCTTTTAATGGAGTAATTATGGTTACTACTAAAAAAGGAAAAAGCGGACCAGGTCAATTGACTTTTAGTACTTATGTAGGTTCTCAAACCATTACTAAAAGATATGATGTGTTAAATACACAAGAATATGTTAAGTATGCTAAAGATGCTTTTGGTAGTGATTTAAGCGCCAGAGCTGCTCAATTTGGTAATCAAACAACTGATTGGCAAGACGAGATTTTCCGAGCTGGAACTATGCAAGATTATAATTTGAGTTTCTCAAGTGGGACAGATACTTCTACGAGCCGTTATTCTGCCGGATATCAAAAGCAAGAAGGAGCTATTATTAATACAGGTTTCAAGCGTTACTCTTTCAGGGCTAATAATTCACAAAAAATAGGTAAATTAAGTGTAGGAAGTAATATAGGTTTATCTTTTAGTACTATTAATCCAGAGCGTAACTCTGGAGGCAGAACATTATTAGAGCATGCCATTAAAATGGCCCCTTATTTACCGGTATATAATGCAAACAATCCTGGAGGATATCAGGGTCAAGAAGGTTCTGATGGCGGTAATGATGCTGAAAACCCTGTACGTGTTGCAAATAATGGATATCAAAAAATCAATGGAGTATCGATAATAGGAAACATCTATGCTGAATTAGAAATCTACAAAGGTTTAAAATTTAGATCACAAGTTTCTTTAGATTATTACTCAACTAAAGACCATACATTTATTCCGAGCTTTAATGAAGGATCAAATAAACAAGATTTTTCTACAACTGCTGAAATAAATTCTGGCGGTCAAACTATCGTTTTTGATAATAGTTTAACATACAAAACTACAATTGCTGATAAACATAATGTTGAGTTACTAGGAGTTATTACTAAAATCGATAATAAAAGTAACAGTGTAACAGCAGGTAGTCGCTATTATATTTCTAATGAGATTGATCAATTAAGATTACAGAACGCAAATTTGAGTTCTAATAGTTCTGAAGCTAATAATTTAGGTTATATAGCTCGTATAAATTATGATTATGATGAAAAATACCTATTAGCAGTTTCCGGGCGTAGAGATGGTTCATCCCTTTTCGGTAGTGAATATCGATTTGCTAATTTTTATTCAGTTGCTTTAGGCTGGAATATTGCAAAAGAGAGTTTTATGGCAAATTCTATTTTTAGTACATTAAAACTTAGAGCTAGTAGCGGTACAACTGGTAATGATAAAATAGATCCTTACAATTATAGTTCAACATTAGCTGCAAATTTTACTTACCCAATTGACAATAGTCCAGGAACAGGTGTTACTGCAGGTAGAGCTTCAAATTCGAAATTGAAATGGGAATCTAAAAATACCCAAAACATAGGTTTAGATTTTGGTTTGTTTGATGAAAAATTTACAGGATCTTTAGAATATTATAGTAACAAAGCTTCCGATATACTTTTTGCTGTACCACTTGCAGCCTCTGTTGGTTCTATTAGTGGAACTCAGTATCAAAATATTGCAGATACTAAATCTAGTGGATATGAGATAACATTAGGTTATAATGACCATAAAGGTGATTTTACCTGGTCAGCAGTAGCTAATTTAGGTACTAATAAAAATGAAGTAACCTCTCTGGCACCGGATATTACTAGTGTATTAGGGGGACCGTCAGGAAGAGCTGGTTTAGAAAGTTTTTCAAGATTAGAAGTAGGCCAGCCTTTATTTTATTTTTGGGGATATGAAACTAATGGAATTTATCAAAACCAAGCTGAAGTAGATGCTGTTTTTGGACCTGGTCAAACTGTTATTAAACCAGGAGATATCAAATTAGTGGATCGTAATAACGATAAAAAGATTAATGCTGATGATAAGACCAATATTGGAAATCCATATCCAAAACTTACGTATGGTTTAAATCTTACAGCAGCGTATAAAAAATTCGATTTTAACTGTTTTATATCAGGAGTTGAAGGAGTTGATGTTTTTAATGCTAACAAGTTTGATTTAGAAGCTATGCAACGTTTGTTTAACTCTGGTGCAGAAGTTAAAGACCGAGCTGTTGTTACAGGAGGAGTAGTGACTAATCCATCAGCTACCGTGCCAAGAGCAGTTGGTGCACCTATAAACTGGAATTCTGCCAGTGAGCGATATGTTGAGGATGGATCTTATACAAGATTAAAAAATGTTACTGTAGGGTATACATTTTCAGGAGATGAATTTCAGAAATACTTCTCAAAAGTAAGATTTTATTTAAGTGCACAGAATCTTATTACTATTACTAATTATTCTGGTTTAGATCCTGAAGTTGCGAGTATAGATGGTAATGGAAATTCTGCTGGAATTGATTCAGGAAGGTATCCACAGCCTAAATCAGTAATTTTTGGTCTTGAAGTAACATTTTAATATAAAAAATGATGAAAAAAATAAAATACACAGTTGTAGTATTGTCTGCAATTTTTGCAATAAATTCATGTGATACTAAGGATTTAGAATTAACTAATCCAAATGAGTTATCCCCGGAGACTTATTTTAAAACGCCTGCCCAGGTAGAGGCTTTGGTAAATGCTGCTTATGCAAACTTACAAGTAAATGGACTTTATGGCAGACATACTTTTTTTGCTTTAGATAACATGTCTGGAGAAAATGTAGGGAATTCAGGACTGGAAGGTAATAAAAGTCCATTTCTAAATTTCACTTTTGATGCAAGTAGTGATATAATTCAGTTTTATTGGGAAGCTTGTTATTTAGGAATAGCTAAAGCAAATTATGTTTTAGATAATGCTGATAAGATTAATGCATTCCCAGATTCGGCTTTAACGCAAGAGAGAAAAAACAAATTTTTAGCTGAAGCACATTTTCTTAGGGCTTATTATTATTTTCTATTAGTGGTTAGATTTGGTGATTTGCCAATTTACACTACTTCGACTATTACAGGTAATGCCAGAAGTCCTAAAGCGGATGTATATAAATTGATTACAGATGATTTCGATTTTGCTTCTAAAAATTTGTTAGATACTGATCAAAAAGGAAGACCAAATAAGAAAGCAGCATTTGCTTATTTAGGAAAAGCACTATTGTATCAAAAAAAATATGATGAGGCATTAACTGCTTTGAATAATGTTACAGGTTATACTTTAGAACCTGATTTTTTTGAGAACTTCACAGAAGAAAATGAGCATGGTAGAGAATCAATTTTTGAGATTGAATTTAATGCTGAATTAGGTAGTGCAGACAGATGGTCTGGTACTAACAATAGTGGTGGAGAAGGGTTGAATGAAGCAACACTTAGAAGTCAGGAATATGGTCCTAAAGGTAACATTGATGCAACCAGTGCCGAAATAGGAGGCTGGTTTAATGTTGGCCCATCAGAGGATATATTTGAAGCCTATGAGCCTGGAGACAAACGCTATGCTGCTACTTTTTATGTGGCAGGATCAAAATACAATTCAGGCAAGAATACCATGGCTGAAACAAATTTCCCTTCTGGTTATGACCTTCCTGTTGCTCCAAAATATAGAAAAGGAAGTTGGAAGAAATATTCACTCTTGTATAAGACTGATAAAGAAAATACAGATTCAGGTATTAACTTTAAAGTAATGCGTTATGCAGATGTATTGCTTATGAAAGCTGAATGTGAAAATCAAAGAGCAGGTGGTGTTCAGTCAACTGCTATTGGATATATAAATGAAGTTCGCGATAGAGCAGATGTACCACTATTAGCCTCAACACTTAATCAAACAGAAGTTTTTGACGCCATTGTTCATGAGCGTATGGTGGAATTTGCTGGAGAGCAACTACGTTTTGATGATCTTGTTAGGTGGAATTTAGCTGGTACTGTATTAGCAAAAAATGGTTTCACAGTAGGTAAGAATGAGTTATGGCCAATACCAAACAGAGAAACATCTTCTAATCCGAAAATAAAACCAAGTGATAATAATCCTGGTTACTAAATGATTAAAGTTTGAATTTGAGTTAGTTAAGTTAGTATTTGACAAACAGCGCATTAACATGCGCTGTTTATCTACTTTATACTCAATAAAGTTGCCCAATAATACCTCTTTTATCCCTAAGCTTCAGATGGATAAACATAAATTTTGTTGTATACCAGATTACTATTTTAAACATTTTGGATTTCATTATTTAAACAAGTTTTAGGCAGAATCAATTTTATTCAATATGAAAAGAATTGCATCACTCTTTTTAATCATAACATTGTTTTACAATGTTTTAGGATTTTATATTATGCTTGCAGAACAAAAACAGCAAGTGTGGGTGAATGCTATGGAAAAAACTGATGAATCAAATTTTGAAGTAATTGAAATTAAGATTAATCCCTATGCTTATGTTGTAGATTCAGGCTTTGAAGAAACGAATGCAGATTTAGTAATTGAAAACAAGACCTATCATGTTTTCAAGAAAAGAATCGTAAATAATGTCTTAAAATTATATTGCCTGAAGAATTCTCATAATGAGATTTTGAGCAAAGATTTAAAAAAAATTGTTGAGAGCCAATTATTTGATGCTAATTCAAATAAAGAGGATCCAAATAAAAAATTAATGAAATCCTTTATAAAGGATTATATTCCTAGTGATACAATTAGTCTAATTACTATTAATGATTTAATTATATCAGCATTTACTTTATACCCATACGATCCAAAAAGAAAAATTCTTTCCGGATATTTTACTGCCAATTACCCTCCTCCAGATATGGTTTAGTATTTCCTTTATGTTAAACTATAAACAGAACTGATTTAATAAATCATGCTCTGGCATTAAATCTTAGTTCTGACTTAAGATTGAATTGCTTATTTATAATTTGACATACCAACAATTTCAATTAATTCTAATTGAAAAGAAAGCTATCAAAAAACCATATAAAACCACCAAAATGAAAATTCATAAAATAATGATTAAAATACTGCTATTCGGTATTTTAACGACAAACATATTTGCACAATCCAAAGAGAATAAAATTAAAGAACCAAAAGGAGAAAATAATATCGCCTATAAATGGTCAGAAATAGCAGTTATTGCCACTGGTAATGATACTGAAAATTTTAAACCAAGACCAACAGTGACTTCCCGTTTTTTAGGACTAACGTTTGTTGCTGTTTTTGATGCCTGGAGCCGGTATGATCAAAAGGCAATTCCAGTGTATTTAAAAAATACAGAAAGAAGACCCAATAAAGAACAAACACTCAAAAATAAAGAGATTGCTATTAGTTATGCTGCCTATAATGCATTATGTGAATATTATTTCTCAGATAAGGATTTGTTTGTAGCTTTTATGGTCAAATTAGGATTAGATCCTAATGATAAGTCACTAGACCCCAAAACGCCGGCTGGAATAGGAAATTTAGCCGCAAAAGCAGTCATTGAAGCAAGAAAACACGACGGGTCAAATCAATATGGAGAAGAAGATGGTTCAAATGGAACTCCATATTTCAATTACGTAAATTATAATCCGGTCAATTCTCCGGATGAGATGATTGATGTAATTCACTGGCAGCCAAAATATTTTTCAGATGGAAAAGGCGGCAGGTTTGCACCAGGCTGTGCCACTCCATTTTGGAACAAAGTAAAACCTGTAGGATTAAAATCTGGCGATCAGTTTCGTCCTCTACCCCCTCCTTCATTGGATTCAGAACAACTTAAAAATGAAGTTAAGGAACTACTTGATTTACAATATAATCTAACTAACGAACAAAAAGCATTGGTAGAATTTATGCGTGATGGTCCAAAATCAGTACAACAGGCCGGACATTGGTTAAAATTTGCCCAGGATGTTTCCAGACGTGATAAACACACTTTAGACCAGGATGTAAAAATGTTTTTTTACAATCAGGTAACAGCAATGGATTGTTTTATAGCGTGTTGGGATGCAAAAATGTTTTACGATTTTGCCCGTCCGTATGCTCTAGTACATCATTATTATAAAGATCAAACTATAAAAGCCTGGGGTGGTCCTGGCTTTGGCAATATCGAGATGAAGGGACAAGACTGGAGGCCTTATTCACCAGATATTTTTTTATGCCCCGCTTTTCCCGGTTATGTCTCCGGGCATAGTACAATTAGTGGAGGCTGTGGTGAAGCACTAAAATTATGGACTGGAAGTGATACTTTTGGTGAATCTGCAATCTGCAGTACTCCAGGGTCAATGACAGAACCAAATAATATAGGAAAACCTGTTGTTTTAAAATTCCCAACATTCACAGAAACAGCAAATATGGCAGGAATTTCAAGAGTTATGGGAGGCTATCATATTCAGGCAGATAACGTGGAAGGACTTAAGTTAGGCAGAAATGTGGCTCATGAAGTCTGGAAGTTTTATAATTTTCATTTAGGAAACAAAAAATTCAATAAATAGTAAAATACTATCCATTCTAAATGTTTTAATTATGAAAATTAAACGGTTATTATTACTATTTATGGCGTCTGTTTTGACACAGTCATGTGACTATTTTTCTAATCCAAATGACAAAATGATTAAGATTTTGAAAGCTAGAAAAATGATGTATAATGTAAAGAAAAACCCATTTGCAGAAACAAGAGAAGTGGCTTATTACGACTCTATTATTAAAAGTTCCGAGGAAGGTTTCTTTAGATTAAATCATGAATTAAA
>CBFGNY010000043.1:0-25877 GCA_965650235.1 uncultured Flavobacterium sp.
GCACATCATGACTATAAACAAGAAACTAATCATTTACGAACAGATGATACAACTGAAGGTTTAGAAAAAATGGATTGTTCAGAGTTTGTTAGTCGATATTTATTTGAATTAGGTATAACTGAAAAACCAATTTATATGACAACTGCAAATATGATAAGTGAAAATGCTTTTAGAAAAGTTATAGGTAATAATAATATTGATCTTGTTGCAGGAAGTAAAGAAGAAAACTTTAAACCTCAAAGAGGAGATATTTTTGCTTGGGGTCATCAAAATGGCGGTGCATGGGAAGGACATACGGGTGTAGTTTATGAATATGATGAAGTAAAAGATACTGTTACAATATTAGAATCTATTGGATCATATGGTGCAGTTGGGGAAAGCCAACAGGTAAAAAACGGAGGTTATTCTGGAAAAGGTTGTACTAGAACCGCAATATATGATAGATTAGGGGGAGCACAATTTGGCCATACAGCTTGGGCAGGTTATTATCGTCCAAAGAATTATACTAAAAAACTGTAATTAAAATTATGAAAAGAATAATAATATTAAGCGCATTAATAATATGTAATATTCAGATTATTAGTTGCCAAAAGGCGAAAGAAGAAGTTTCTAAATCAGATGTTAAAAAAGAAAAAATTTTAAAAAGTATAGATTTTTTGGCTTACCCTATTGACGATTTAGAAGGGATTGCTACTGAGGGACATGAAGGGGTTTTTAGGAATTTTGATTTTAGTTATCGAGATGGAGAAGCTTTTTTTATTCTTATACCTAAAATAGGAGCAGAAAAGTGGTATGCTATAAACAAAAATAAATATTCAGGAAAGGGATATGAAATCGATACTAAAATATGTAAAGACTTAAATAAAAGGGGATTTAAGGAATTAAGTAAAGATTTTAATATTTGGGTATTGTACACTGATATTAAATATTTGAAAAAAAAACCGAAAATGGATAGTCCTTATTCTCCAAAAATACCTAGGGAGATTAACGTCTACTTTTATAAGGATGAGTTAAAAAAATGGGAAATCGTAGATAATTTTATTATAAAAAATGAAAATGATGAAGGTAAAGAAAATAAATGGAGAGAGGGTTTTATTGACAAAATTGTAAAAAAATCAAATGAATCGGTATCCAAATCTAATAATGAAAATCAGATACCAGTCAAATGGCAAGGAACTTACCAGCGAGAATTCAGTGATAAATTCAGTGATGGAACTTCTAGCTTTTGGGTTTATTATTTTATCATAAATGATGATAAAATTATTTTTAAAGCTGATCCGGAAATACCAGGGGGAGATTATGAATATAAAGCATTAGAAAAAAATAATCAATTAGGATTGTTTGATACTGATTCAATAAAGACTGATTATACTATAAAAGAAGAAGGAGGTAAGTATTATATTAAAGGTGATTCTTTTGAAAATAATAATAAGTGGTTGTTATTCGAAAAGAAAAAGCAGTAGTAAAAAATGAATCAAATCAAGTTGTTTTTATCAAGTACAAGGGAGGTACAGTTACATGAAAAGTAAATCTATAATATTGACATTGTTATTATTACTTAATATAACATTTGGTTGTAAAAAAATAAATGCAGAGAAAGAATTAAGTAGTAAAACTTTTGATAAAAGCAATAACATATCTAATGATATTTTAAAAACATCATTAAATGATACATTAGTGATTTTGGAGAACAATACTGTAGTTTTATTTGAACCAAACACAGATGAAATTAAAGGATTAAAAAAGAAGCATGGAGATAGTGATTTTTATATAATTGCTGATGATGTTGCAGGTTATTTAGCAAATATTACAGAGCAATTAGATTTGAAAAAAATTAAATACATAACAACAGATAAAACGGTAGTTAATTTTAAAAAATTGAATCTGTTTGTTAATAAAAATCAATTGGAGAGTAAATGGTCTATAGTATATATAAATAAAAATAAAAAAGTAGATGCTGTTGCACCAGTAAATTTCGATATAAACAATGTAGTAACTAACAGTGAGATTGAATTCAATAAATGGTATGGAAAATATGATTATGATGTCAATTATGGAAATATTGGTAATATGTCAGAGGCTATTGTGGGATATAATATTGCCATTAAAAAAGATAATGCTACATTTTCCGGATCAGGTTATCAAACAGATTTTTATTATTTATGTAATTTAGAATTAGATAAGGACACGCTTGTTTTTAAATATTCTAAAACAATAGAGGGAGATACTTATAATGGAAATAAGAACCTTCCATTATTAAAAATGTATTTAAAGGATAATAAGTGGTATGCAAAAAGTAAACTAATTTATTCAAATCTTAACGGGAAGCAAATCAATGATATCTATGTTGAAACTGTAAAAAGACAAGACAAGAAATAATTCTAAAAAAATGCGAAGAATAATTTTATGTTCAATATTACTGCTTTTTATATTTTGTAATGATGCAAAAAAGAAGAATTTTGAATCAGCAAATTCAAAAAATACGGCAACAGGAAAATTGATCTTGAAGAACTAAACCCGGCATCAGGTGTAAACGAAGAATCTTATGAGGCAGACGAGGTTGAAGATGAAGAAAACACTTCTAATAATAAAGAGATCGATTATTCATTTAATACATTAAAATGTTCTTGGAGTATAATTGTGGAAATGTACTAAAGTTTTAAAAGTAAACAATGAAGCACTGGTAATTCAGTGATAAATTAACTGATGGAACTTCTACTTTTTGGGTTTATTATTTTATTGTCAATAGTGATAAAATTGTTTTTAAAGTTGATCCTGAAATGCCAGATGGAAATTATGAATATAAAGGATTAGAAAAAAATAATCAATTAGAATTGTTTGAGACCTATTCAACAGATATTGATTATACTATAGAGGAAGAAGGAAAGTATTACATTAAAGGAGATTCTTTTGAAAATGATAACAAGTGGTTATTATTCAAAAAAAAGAGTAGTATGGATACAAATTGAAATGATCACATAAGTTGTTGTTTATAGCGGAAAACAATTACTTATTACTGCTCTTTAAGTTGGTTCAAAAATATTAAAAAACTGTGGGGAAGACGACTTATAACTGAAGTAGAGATGATAATTTTATAAGCAAAAAGTCCCGTTTAAATCACTAAACGGGACTTCTTATATTAGGATGTTTCACCCCAAATGCTCCAGCATATTCTTAGTCATGGTTTCCAAATCAAAAGTATGTTTCCAACCCCAGTCTTTTCTTGCATCAGAATCGTCAATGCTTGCCGGCCAGCTGTCCGCAATTTTTTGACGGAAATCAGGATTGTACGTAATTTCAAATTCGGGAATGTGTTTTTTGATTTCGGCAGCAATTTCGGTTGGAGTGAAACTCATTGCGGCTAAATTGTAAGATGAATGTATTTTGATTTGTTCAGCCGGAGCTTTCATGATATTGATTGTGGCATCAATGGCATCATCCATATACATCATTGGCATTTTTGTTTCTGATGATAAAAAGCATTCGTATTTTTTATCGGCAATAGCCTTATGAAAAATATCAACAGCATAATCTGTAGTTCCGCCACCTGGAGGAGTTGACCAGCTGATTAGACCTGGATAACGTATACTTCTCACATCAACTCCATAAATACTATGATAGTATTCGCACCATCTTTCTCCCGCCTGTTTACTGATTCCGTAAACCGTTGATGGTTCCATAATCGTGTATTGCGGTGTGTTTTCTTTTGGCGTAGTTGGGCCAAAAACGGCAATACTCGATGGCCAGAATATCTTTTTTATCTTTTTGGCTTTCGCCAGATTTAAAACATGGAATAAGGAATTCATATTCAGATCCCATGCAAAGGCAGGATTTTTTTCAGCCGTAGCCGATAAAAGTGCCGCCATTAAATAGATGTCTGTAATGTGATGGATTTCTACAAGATGTTCAATCTGGTTAAAATCCAGAGCATTAATCACTTCAAACGGACCGGAATTAACCACATCAGTATTTAATTTTCGGATATCAGAAGCGATTACATTTTCTGTTCCGTACAGCTTTCGTAGTTTCTGAGTTAGTTCTGTCCCAATTTGACCACAAGCCCCAATGATTAATATTTTTGGATTCATTTGAATGAGATTTAAACAACAAATGTAAGGTATTCGTAAATAATGATGCCTTTTATAATGTTAAATTATGAATTTAATAATGAATAATATCATTTTTTATCTATTTCATTTTCAAAAACCTTTCTTAAACTTAAATGAAATGGTTGTAAATCAAAATTCATAATTGTAAATTTACTTGTAACTTTGCAGCTTAATGTTTTACAGAATGAAATCGCCATCAACAAGAATTTGCGCAGACAAACAGTAATAAATAAAAGCGGTAACATGTATGAACATTAAAATAAATTTTTTAACTATATGAAATACAAAATATCTCTTTTACTTCTTTTGATTTTTATACTGAATTCATGTCAGAATGAAAATGAAAAACGTCTTGCTGAAAATAAAAAAGAGGCAAAAAAGAAGGAAATTATTTTTAATAATATAAAAAAAGGCTGGTCATTTATTGACGAACCTATCAATGAGGTTTCAGAAAAAAATGTAAGAGAGTGGAAGGAATGGCGCGAGTTTTTAAAAGAACTGGGCGGAAAGCCAAGGAAAACTATTGGAGCATTCCAAAAAAAATCTTCTGCAATTGCCAAAAAGGCGATGGCGTTAAACAATAGTATTCCCGCACAGTTCAATCAGCCTCAGATAAGAAGCAGAATTTCTATTTTGATTACCAAAGTAAAAATGATGGATTTATTTATTCATTTGCATAAAATTCCGGATGAAAAAGTGACGTTTTTAATTGGAGAAATCAATAAAGAATTGGTTTCATTAGAAAGGCAAATGGATAAAATTGTAGAAAAAAGCAAAATTCCACAAGAAGAAGGGGAGTCGGATTTTTTAAGAATGTTAGATACAACGCGCGCAATTCCTAATACAACAGTCGCTCCTATGCCGGCGATACGAAATATAGATCAAAATTCACCAAAAATTGAGTAAAAACGCTTTATATATTACATATGATAATCTGCCAAAAGCACAGCAGATTGCAGACAATTTACTGGAAGGAGATCAGGTAAAAATGCATCTTAGTGGTTTGCTGGGATCGGCAGTTTCATTTATCATCCGTTCTGTTTTTAAGAAGACGGAGCTGCCTTTTTTAATCGTTTTAGACAATAAAGAAGAAGCAGCCTATTATTTGAACGATCTCGAACAAATGATCGGCGATCAGGATGTATTGTTTTATCCAGCTTCTTTCCGACGTCCGTACCAGGTCGATGAAACTGATAATGCAAATGTTTTGCTTCGCGCTGAGGTTTTAAACCGAATTAATTCCAGAAAAAAACCAGCGATAATTGTTACGTATCCCGAAGCACTTTTTGAGAAAGTGGTGACACGTCAGCAATTGGATAAAAACACTTTAAAAGTTTCGTTGAATGACAAAATTTCAATTGATTTTATCAACGAAGTTTTGTTCGAATACGAATTTAAAAGAGTCGATTTTATTACAGAACCCGGCGAATTTTCGGTTCGGGGTGGAATCGTAGATGTCTTTTCTTTTTCAAACGATCATCCCTATAGAATTGAATTCTTTGGTAACGAAGTCGATAGCATCAGGAGTTTTGATGTTGAAACACAGCTGTCTGTCGAAACACACAAGAAAATCACGATTATCCCGAATGTCGAAAACAAGATATTTCAGGAAAACCGAGAAAGCTTTTTAGATTATATTGCAGAGAAAACCGTTCTTTTCATTCAGAATTCCGACGGACTTTTTAGTCAGTTAGATAAACAATTTGCAAGGGCAGAAGACGCTTATGGGAAACTTTCAGGAGAAATTAAACACGCCACTCCAGAGCAATTATTCTTAAACCAAAGTTCGTTTATCAAACGTGCCTTGGATTTTTCGATCGTAGAATTAGCTTCAAAGCCCATTTTCAAAACTACCAAAAAGGTTGAGTTTCACTTTCAGCCACAGCCTTCTTTCAATAAACAATTTGACTTACTGTTGAATAATTTGAGTGAAAATCATTTTAACGGCTATAAAAATTACCTGTTCTGCTCGAACGAAACGCAGGCAAAACGATTTCATGATATTTTCGAATCGCTCGATGAGGCGAATTCAGAAAATATCCGCAAGCAATATCACACTATTGTACTGCCTTTATATCAAGGTTTTATTGATGAAGAGAATCAAATTACTGCCTATACCGATCATCAGATTTTCGAGCGTTATCATAAATTCAACATCAAAAACGGTTATTCGAAAAAGCAAAATATTACGCTGAAAGAATTAACAGCACTCTCGGTTGGCGATTATGTAACACATATCGATCACGGAATCGGGAAGTTTGGCGGCTTGCAAAAAATTCAGGTCGAAGGCAAAACGCAAGAAGCTATAAAACTGGTTTATGCCGATAATGATATTGTGTATGTTAGCATTCACTCGCTTCATAAAATTTCAAAATACAACGGAAAAGACGGAACTCCTCCGAAAATTTATAAATTAGGATCGAACGCCTGGAAAGTTTTAAAACAAAAAACCAAAGCGCGTGTCAAACATATTGCGTTCAATTTAATTCAGCTATATGCAAAGCGAAGGTTAGAAAAAGGCTTTCAATTTGCTCCGGACAGTTACCTTCAAAATGAATTAGAAAGTTCGTTTATTTATGAAGATACACCAGACCAGACTAAATCAACGGCAGAAGTAAAAGCGGACATGGAAAGCGATCGCCCAATGGATCGTTTGGTATGCGGTGACGTTGGTTTCGGTAAAACGGAAGTTGCGATTCGTGCTGCTTTTAAAGCGGTTGACAATAGCAAACAGGTTGCCGTTTTAGTTCCGACCACTATTTTGGCGTATCAACATTATAGAACTTTTACTGAGAGACTGAAAGATATGCCAGTTTCGATTGGATATTTAAACCGATTCAGAACCGCGAAACAAAAAGCACAAACCTTAAAAGATTTAGCCGAAGGAAAACTCGATATCGTCATCGGAACACATCAATTAGTGAACAAAAATGTCGTTTTTAAAGATCTTGGTTTATTGATTGTCGATGAGGAACAAAAGTTTGGTGTAAACGTAAAAGATAAATTAAAAACAATTGCCGCGAATGTTGATACGCTGACCTTAACGGCGACGCCAATTCCGAGAACGCTTCAGTTTTCGTTAATGGCAGCGCGAGATTTATCAGTCATTACAACGCCTCCGCCAAATCGTTATCCGATTGAAACCAATGTGGTAGGTTTCAATGAAGAAATAATTCGTGATGCGATTTCGTATGAAATTCAGCGAAACGGGCAGGTTTTCTTCATCAATAACCGAATCGAAAACATCAAAGAAGTGGCTGGAATGATTCAGCGTTTGGTGCCAAACGCCAGAGTTGGAATTGGTCACGGACAAATGGAAGGCGCCAAATTGGAGGAATTAATGTTAGGTTTCATGAACGGCGATTTTGATGTTTTGGTGGCAACAACCATCATCGAAAGCGGATTGGATGTGCCAAATGCGAACACGATTTTCATCAACAACGCCAATAATTTCGGATTGTCAGATTTGCATCAAATGCGTGGTCGGGTAGGGCGAAGCAACAAAAAAGCATTCTGTTATTTTATCTGTCCGCCGTATTCATCGATGACCGAAGATGCAAGAAAACGTATTCAGGCTTTGGAGCAATTCAGCGAACTCGGAAGCGGTTTCAACATCGCCATGAAAGATTTGGAGATTCGTGGTGCCGGAGATTTATTGGGCGGTGAACAAAGCGGTTTCATCAACGAAATTGGTTTTGATACGTACCAAAAAATCATGAACGAAGCCATTGAGGAATTAAAAGAAAATGAATTTAAAGAGTTGTATCCCGAAGAAAACGATATTGAAACGAAGGAATACGTCAAAGATTTACAAATCGATACCGACTTTGAGTTGTTGTTCTCTGACGAATATATCAATAATGTCACGGAGCGTTTGAGTTTGTATAACGAATTGGGTTCTGTGAAAAATGAAGAAGAACTGGTTGTTTTCCAAAACAAATTAATTGACCGTTTCGGCCCAATGCCTCCGCGTGCCAATGCTTTGATGAACAGTATTCGCATCAAATGGATCGCAACCAATATAGGAATCGAAAAACTCGTGATGAAAAAAGGCAAAATGATTGGCTATTTTGTTTCAGATCAACAGTCAGACTATTATCAGTCTTCGAAGTTTAGAAAGGTTTTGCAATTTGTGCAAAAACAAAGCAGTCTTTGTACCATGAAGGAAAAACAAACACCAAATGGCTTGCGGCTTTTATTGACTTTCGAGAATGTAAAATCCACCAAACGAGCTTTGGAATTGATGGAGATGCTTGGAGAATAGTTTTTAGAAGCAGAATAACTTGTTTCAAATCAACACCAGTCCCGCTATCCCTTCTAATCTTTCGTGCCGAACCCCGGCACAAAAGGATTTCCAGTCCAAACGAAGTTCACTGAACTCCGATTAAAAAAAAAGTTAAGTGAAGTAATCGGGGCTAAGTGAGAAGTTTAGTAGTTTTAAATTTGTAACATGTCTGAACCGCCAATTCATCGAAAAATAATCCATATCGATATGGATGCTTTTTATGCTTCGGTAGAGCAGATGGATAATCCTGCTTTACGCGGAAAACCCATTGCTGTCGGAGGTTCTGAGAATAGAGGAGTCGTTTCGGCAGCCAGTTATGAAGCCAGAAAGTTTGGGGTTAGAAGTGCCATCAGTGGTGTTTTGGCAAAAAAATATTGTCCTGATATTATTTTTGTCCGGCCAAGGTTTGATCGTTATAAAGAAATATCCTCTAAAATCCATAAAATCTTTCATGAATATACAGATATGGTTGAGCCGCTTTCGCTTGACGAAGCTTATCTTGATGTAACTCAAAATAAGAAAGGGAATCCAAGTGCCTCTTTATTAGCTCAGGAAATAAGATTACGAATTTTGAATGAGGTAGGCATTACAGCTTCAGCAGGAATTTCAGTCAATAAATTTGTAGCCAAAATTGCGAGCGATTACAATAAACCGAATGGTCAGAAAACTGTAAATCCAGATGAAGTAATTCCTTTTCTGGAAGAATTACCCATTCGGAAGTTTTACGGTGTTGGAAAAGTGACTACAGAAAAAATGTATCAGTTAGGTATTTTTACCGGAGCAGATTTAAAAACCAAGTCGATTGAGTTTCTGGAAAAACATTTTGGAAAATCAGGGAAATTTTATTTTTACGTAGTAAGAGGCATACATAATAGTGAAGTAAAACCTTCCCGTAATACAAAGTCGGTCGCTTCTGAGCATACTTTTGATGTAAATCTTACTTCTGAAATTTTCATGTTGGAACAGCTTGAAAAAATTGCTGTGTCATTAGAGAAACGATTAAAAAAACACAAAGTATCTGGTAAGACAGTTACTCTTAAAATCAAGTACAGTGATTTTACACAACAGACAAGAAGTAAAACATTGCCTTATTTTATTTCAGATAAAAGCTTAATTCTTGAAACTGTAGAAGAATTATTATACCAAGAGCGTATGAAAGATTCTGTTAGATTATTGGGAATTTCCTTGAGTAATCTCAATACAGAAGTGAAGAAAGCAGTTGTTGTTCAATTGAAATTTGATTTTTGATTTGATTAAACAATCGTTAAATCCCAGAAATTAAATTTTTGTTTATTAATTTCTCTTTAACTTTGAACAAAATTATTCTTATGGATTCTGTAAATTATAGTGAGTTTTTTGCTGAATTTGATACAAATTTAAATACCAGCTCTGTCCCATTACTTAGTTGGGATTTTCATTATGAATCCATAAATGAATTAAAAATATTTGCATCAGACTTAAAAAAAATCAAACATATTTCCAGCCAGTTTAAATGGAATGATGCCCATCTTGATATTCAAGGGCATTTATTGAATGAAGTTATTGTGATTACAAATGCTGAGCAAAGAATAATTTTTGCTTCTGATGGAATTTCGAAAATGACAGGTTATAAGGAAAATGAAGTTGTTGGAAAATTCCCAAGAATGTTTCAGGGACCAATGACTTCGGATTTAGTTTTGAAAGAAATCAGAACAGCAATTAAAAAGCAAATACCTTTTGAAAAAACAGTCCTCAACTATAAAAAAAATGGTGATACCTATGAGTGCATGATTCAAGGTTTCCCTGTTTTCAATCTCAAAGGTCAATTGTCACATTTTATAGCCTTTGAAAAAGCTGCATAAAAAAAGCCTTTTTGATTTTTCAAAAAGGCTTTATCATATATTTTAAAAAGGAATTTAATCCTTGCTTGCTAATTTAGATAATAATCGGAGAAATTCAATGTACAACCAAACCAATGTTACCATTAATCCCATTGCACCATACCATTCCATAAATTTAGGCATTCTTTCCTGAGCACCTTTTTCGATTTGGTCGAAATCTAAGAATAAGTTTAAAGCGGCAATAATAATTACAAAAACACTAATTCCAATACTCATCATTCCGTTTCCGTGATGAACAGGAGTAAAGCTTGTAAACATCGATACAATCCATGAAATTAAATAATAAGTAGCAATTGCCAATGTTGCTGCAATAACAACAGATTTAAACTGTTCAGTAACTTTTACAATTTTAAATTTATATAAACCAAGGCAAACTAAAAAAGTAACCAAAGTTGCTCCAACAGCGTTAAGTACAATACCAGGATACATAGCTTCAAAAATAGCAGAGATTCCGCCAATAAAAAGACCTTCAAATAAAGCGTAACCCGGAGCCAGATATGGAGAAGCTTGTGGTTTGAATGCTGCAATTACAACTAAGATAAGCCCAACAATAGCACCGCCAATTGTTGGTAACATTGCATTCATTCCGCTAAATGACATCCACCATGTCACCATTGCAGATCCACATAAAATTAAAAATAAAATGGCTGTTTTATTAATTGTTCCGGATACGGTCATCTCCTGATTGTAATCAATAATTTGTGCTTCATGTACTTGCTCAGAAGCTTTAGAAACAGCATTTGATGAAAAACGCTTGTTACTTAAAAATGGATTTTTTGAATTGAAGTTCATAGTTCTAATACATTTAATTGTAGTCAAATATAAGCAGTTTTTTTGAAGTGGAATGTTTTCAGTAAAATTTTTAACATGATTTTTTCTTCTGAATAAATTCATCTAAAAATACAAATCCATCAAAATAAACTCTTGATGGATTTGTATTTATAAAGTTGAATTTTTTAATTCAATAAATCTAAAACTAAAGATGGAAACAAACCTAAAACAATGTTCAGTCCAATAGAAATAATGGCTACAGTATAAATGAGGAAAGGTTTGCCGGTACGTTCCTGATTTGGTTCTTTGGAATACATTGCTAAAATTAATTTAAAATAATATCCAACACTAATAATAGAATTGATTACAGCGACAATTACCAAAGCAATATGTCCTGCCTGAATCGTTTGATTAAACAAAAATAATTTTGCAAAAAATCCTGAGAAAATCGGGATTCCGGCCATAGACAATAGTGAAGCTGTCAATATTGCTGCCAACAACGGATTTGTTTTTCCTAAACCATGAAAGTTGGTAACGTCTTCATCGTTCTGATTATTTTTACAAACGTATAATATAACACTGAAAGCTGCTATTCCAGCCAAAGCATAGGCTGCCGTATAATATAATAAAACACCTGCTGAGCTTGCCACAGTCAAGAATGTCATTAACATAAAACCGGCATGGGAAATTCCTGAAAATGCCAGCATACGTTTCACGTTTACCTGACGCAAAGCCATAATATTTCCGACAGTCATAGAAGCAATCGAAATAATTACAATAATATTCTCGAAAGTATGTAAATGATCCTGATTTTCTAAAGACGGAATTAAATTTAATCCTGAAATTAATTTGAATAGAGTTGCAATTGCAACAACTTTAGCCAAAGTACTCATTAAAGCAGTAGTTAAAGCAGGAGACCCTTCGTAAACATCAGGAGCCCAAAAGTGAAAAGGAACTGCTGCAATTTTAAACAGCATTCCGATTGTTACTAAAATCATTCCGATTGGGAACCAGATTGGCAACTCTGCAGATAAGGAATATTCACTGATTTCAACTACATCAAAACTTCCCATTGCGCCATAAACCAGACAAATTCCGAATAAGATAATTCCTGATGCAAAAGATCCCATCAAAAAATATTTCATACCGGCTTCATTGCTCTTCAAATTCAAACGTTCACTTGCCGCAAGCACATAAAGGGCAATTGATAAAATTTCGATTCCCAGGAAAAACATCGCTAAGTTTCCAAAAGAAACCATTGCAACTGCTCCCGCTAATAAAAATACTTTTATAGCGACAAAATCTGAGATTTTAGTTTGATGATTTTCGTAAAAGTTATGACTCAGTGCTACCAGAAAAATGGTCAGTACAATAAATAATGATGAAAACGCAGTAGAGAATTTACTCACGGTAATCATATTGTTGTAATAACTTTCTGTTGATCCAAATTCGTAATAGTTGAGTGCCAAAACACCCAATAAACCAACAATGGTAATGGGAATGATGGCCTTTCTTAAATTAAGAATTTCAAACAATAGGCAGAAAACACCCAATCCTGTTATAGCTATTAATGTATTCATTTTTATTTTTTTGATTTAGGAAATCCAAAATAATGAAGCCCTAATTTTATTTTATTTAAAATATTAATTCTTGTTGATAACGTTTAAAATAATTTCTAAACTAGGAGTAATCAAATCTGTAATTGGTTTTGGATAAAATCCGAAGAATAATAATACTGCGATAATGGCAATTAATGAAATTCCTTCATTAAGCGTCACATCAGCAAAACTTTTAGTATTCGCTTCCCCTAACATTACATTCTGAAACATCTTAAGCATATAATAAGCTCCTAAAATGATGGTTGTCCCACCCAAAACAGCAAACCAGACATTAATTTGAGAAAGGCTGTACAAAACAGTAAACTCACCCACGAAGTTAAAAGTTCCCGGTAAAGCAACCGAAGCCAAAACCAAAATTAAGAACATCGAAGTGAATTTTGGTGACTGAATACGGATTCCACCCAACTCATTAATATCTCTTGTAGCAAATCTTCTAAAAATGATTTCGGCAGCAAAGAATAATCCAACCACTACAAAACCGTGAGCAATCATTTGTAGAACCGCTCCGCGTAAACCATCAAGAGTTAAAGTATAAGTTCCCGCAGCAATTAATCCAACGTGCGCTAGTGAAGAATACGCTAATAATTTCTTTACATCTTTTTGTTTTAGAGCGACAATTGATCCGTAGATAACACCTGCAATTCCCAACGCAATAATAATATTCATTAATTCTTTTGCAGCAAAAGGTGCAATTGGTAATTGCCAGCGAATAACGCTGTACAGTCCCATTTTTAGCATGATACCAGACAAAAGCATGGTTCCAACAGTTGGTGCTTTTTGATACACATTTGCCTGCCAGGTATGAAAAGGAATAATTGGAATCTTAATGGCATACGCTAAAAAGAAACCTAAGAATATCCAAATTTGTTCTGTTTGGGATAAATTAATTTTGTATAAATCTTCAATCAGGAAACTTCCCGCTTTTTGGTATAAATAGATAAAGGATACTAACATGAATAACGAACCGGCAAAAGTATAGATGAAAAATTTCACTACTGCTTTTTTACGTTCTTCAGCATCGCCATTCCCCCAAATAAGGGCAATAAAGTAAATCGGAATTAAAGCTAATTCCCAGAAAATATAATATAAAAGACCATCTGCCGCCAGGAAAGTTCCTGTCATGGCAAAAGCCATAAATAAAATCAGAGCATAAAAACCTTTTGCATTTTTATAGTCATTTCCAAAAGAAGAAAATATAATAATTGGCGTAAGTGCTACCGTTAATAAAACCATAGCAATTGCCAATCCATCAGCATTTAGCGCAAATGAAATTTTAGGTTGTGTGATCCAGGAATTAATTACACTAATGTTTTCACCAGCGCAAAAATGATTTAATAATACAACCGAACAGCCCAAAGCTGCCAAACTAAAGAACAAAGCTACTTTTGATGCCAGTTTATCACCAACAAAATAAGTGACAAATGCACCAATTAAAAGAATAATTAATATAAGAGAAACGTTCATAGTTATAAAATTATTGAGCTAAAAATATATAGGAAATAATCGCACAAAGACCCAAAACAAAAGCAAATAGATATAATCCGACACTTCCATTTTGTATTTTTTTGCCTTGAAAAGCCAGTTCATTAGTTACTTTACCTAATCCGAAAACAAGTGCCGATAAACCTGTTTCAATGTAATCCCTAAAGAATTTTGACAATCCGTTTATTGGAGCTACGAATAGGGCATCATAAGCTTCATCAACATAATATTTGTTGTATAAAACTTTAGTAAGACCTGTTATGTTTTCGTCAGATTCAGGAATATTGTCCTGTTTGAAATATTTGATGTAAGCAATTAAGATCCCTAATAATCCTCCTAGAACAGCAACACCCATTAAAATATATTCAGTAGTGCCTAAATGATGTTCTTCGCCTGCCACTTTCGTGAAAAGTGGAGCCAAATACTCGTTCAGCCAACTATTTCCGGGTAAACTGATCAATCCTCCAAAAGTTGCTAAAATAGCTAAAACCATTAATGGAAAAGTAATCAAACCGTCACTTTCATGTAAATGATGTTTTTGCTCTTCAGTTCCTCTGAAATCTTTGAAGAAAGTTAGGAACATCAATCGGAACATATAAAATGCCGTCATAACCGAAGCAATCGAACCGACAACATATAAAGGAATACTGTGGTGGAAAGCGGTCAATAAAATTTCATCTTTTGAAAAGAAACCGGAGAAAAATGGAACTCCGGAAATAGCTAATGATGAAACCAACATTGTCCAGAAAGTGATTGGCATTGCTTTGCGCAACCCACCCATTTTACGCATATCCTGCTCTCCATGCAAACCGTGAATTACAGATCCTGAGCCCAAGAATAAACAAGCTTTGAAGAAAGCGTGAGTGATTACGTGAAAAACGGCAACTTCATAAGCACCAAATCCCAAGGCTAAAAACATTAATCCTAATTGAGAAACGGTAGAGTAAGCCAATACTTTTTTAATATCCGTCTGAACCAAACCAATTGTAGCTGCAACCAATGAAGTAACACCTCCAACAATTGCAATGATAGTCTGAACATCCGGAGCCAGATCAAAAACAAAGTTTAATCTCGTTACCATAAAAATACCTGCGGTAACCATTGTTGCAGCGTGAATCAATGCAGAAACCGGAGTTGGTCCCGCCATCGCATCTGGTAACCATGTGTATAATGGAATTTGTGCTGATTTACCACAAGCACCGATAAACAAACATAAAGCGGCTAATGAAAGCAGCGGAACATTTAAGTCAGTTGCTCCGGCGATAGCAGTCTGTAAAGTTGCATAATCTAAAGTGGAGAACATGGAACCCAAAATAAACATTCCGATCAAAAGACCTAAATCTCCAATTCTGTTCATGATGAACGCTTTTTTCGCAGCATCATTATAATCCTGGTTTTTATACCAGAATCCAATTAATAAGTAGGAGCAAAGTCCAACACCTTCCCAACCGATAAACAATACTAATAAGTTACTTCCAATCACAAGCGTAATCATGAAAAAGACGAACAAATTCAGGTACGAAAAGAACTTGTGCATATTTTCATCATCGTGCATGTAGCTGATAGAATATAAATGAATCAATGAACCAATACCGGTTACAAAAAGTAGCCAAAGCAATGACAATTGATCTAATAAAAAGCCAAGATTAATTTTAAGATTACTAATCTGAATCCAGTCAAATAAGGTAATTTGAATGGCTTTTTCAGTTGAAGTAATCTGATTGAAAAAGAAAATTGTAACTAAAAAGGAAACAACTACAGCAGCAGTACCGATAATTCCCGAAACTGTTTTTCCTAAGCTTTTTCCAAAGAAAACATTGATTAAAAATCCTAAAAAAGGAGCTAATACTAAAACTAAAGCTAAATTGGTATCCATTTCCATTTATCCTTTTAAATTTTTTAAATTATCGATACTAATCGAACCTAAATTTCTAAAGATCGAAACTAAAATAGCCAATCCAACTGCAACTTCCGCAGCAGCAACCGCCATCGAAAAGAATACAAAAATCTGACCCTGAGAATCCTGATGATAAGTCGAAAAAGCAACAAATAAAAGGTTAACCGCATTCAGCATGATTTCGATAGACATGAAAACGATAATAGCATTTCGTCTGTACAATACACCAAAAACACCAATACAAAAAAGTACAACACTCAAAAAGATGTAGTTTTCAATACCTATTTGATTTAATATATTACCCATTATTTATTTAATTTTTCTTTTTTAGACAATAATACCGTTCCAATCATCGCCACCAAAAGCAAAATCGAAGCAAATTCAAACGGAACCATATATTCGTTCAATAATATTTTACCCAAAACCTGGATGGATTGGAAATCCTCTCCGGTCGAATCGTATTCTCCAACAATTGGTTTGGAGTTGATGAAAATCGTAATCAAAACAATACAGATCAAACAGAAAGAAACAATCGCGCCCAAACGTGTAATTCTAGGCCTGTGCACCTGATGACGTTCGTTTAGGTTCATCAGCATAATCGTAAAGAGGAATAGAATCATAATCGCTCCCGAGTAGACTATTATATGTACGATAGCCAAAAACTGAGCATTCAATAATAAATAATGACCAGCAATCGAAAAGAAACAGATTACCAAATAAATGGCAGAGTGAATAGGATTTCTGCTAAAAATGGTTAAAAAAGCGGTCGCAACCGTAATAAACGCCAGAAAACAAAATATAACTTGTACAGGAGTTGCGTTAGCAAAATCAGGAATATGTATCATTTAGTTTGCGTTATTAAGTTGTGCATTTTTGATCGCCACATCAAGAGGCATCACTAATCTGTCTTTTCCAAAAATGAAATCTTCTCTTTCATAACTCGAAGGAACCAAAACTTTTGAAGTTGTCAAATAAATAGCATCCTTTGGACAGGCTTCTTCACAAAGACCACAGAAAATACAACGCAACATGTTGATTTCATAAATCGACGCGTATTTTTCTTCTCTGTACAGATGTTTTTCATCCGGTTTGCGCTCGGCAGCTTTCATTGTGATTGCTTCGGCAGGGCATGATAAAGCACACAATCCACAAGCTGTACAGTTTTCACGGCCTTGTTCGTCGCGTTTCAACTGGTGCTGGCCACGATAAACCGGACTCATTTCACGTACTTGTTCCGGATAATGAATAGTAGCTTTTTTTCTAAAAAAGTGTTTGATCGTAATCAATAAACCTTTTACAATCGCCACAAGATACAATCGCTCCCAAAAAGTCATCTCTTTGTTAGAGACCAACTTTTTTCTACCCGATAATGATATAGTTTCTATTGACATTTAAAATATATTTTGTGATTCAATTTGATGATTAGAGCAAATTCAAATCTATTTTGTTTTATTATTTAGTAGCTAATTCCTGCTATTCGCTGTATCTTTTATTTTAAAAAAAATAAAAGGATGCCGCTGCTATCAGGGCTAGGGCTCTCCGGTTATTAAAATCCTAAAAAGGCAGCAATTTCGCCTCTTAAAATAACAACACCCGTAATCATGATATTAATAATTGAAAGGGGAATCAAAATTCTCCATCCCAGGTTCATTAACTGATCATATCTAAATCTCGGGATTGTCCAGCGCACCCACATATAAAAGAATATGAAGAAGCATATTTTCACGAACAGTACTGCAATTCCTAATAAGTTAGCCGTATTTACGCCAACATTTTCTATCATCCATTCCATTCCCGGATAATTGTATCCTCCAAAGAACAATACCGAAATAATAGTAGCTGAGATAAACATATTCGCATATTCAGCAAATAAATAGAATCCCATTTTCATCGATGAATATTCTGTATGGTAACCACCAATCAGTTCCGACTCACATTCTGCCAAATCAAAGGGCGTTCTGTTCGTTTCTGCAAAAGCACAAATCAGGAAAATTAAAAATGATAAAGGCTGGTAAAAAACATTCCAGTTCATTCCGGCTTGCTGCACAGAAATTTCTTTTAAGCTTAAAGTTCCCGTCATCATCAATAAAGCGATGATTGATAATCCCATGGCAATTTCGTAAGAAACCATTTGTGATGCCGCACGAACCGCTCCCATCAGGGAAAATTTATTATTTGAAGCCCATCCACCAATCATGATTCCATAAATTCCAACAGAAACAACGCCGAAGAAATATAATAATCCAATGTTAATATCAGTAGCCTGTAATAAAATATCCCTTCCAAACAAATGCAATCTGTCTCCCCACGGAATAACAGCGCTTGTCATCAAAGCGGTACTCATTGCAATGGCGGGACCTACAACAAATAAAAACTTGTTAGGTGTATTTGGAAAAAATTCTTCTTTTGAAAATAATTTCAAACCATCGGCAAGAGGCTGTAATAAACCACCCCAACCTGCACGGTTTGGACCCACACGGTCTTGTAAAAACGCTGCAACTTTACGCTCAGCCCAGGTAGAATACATAGCCATGATCATCGTTACGGCAAAAACCACAACAATCACAACACTTTTTTCTATGATAAATGCACTATCAACCATCTTAAGAAATTTTGTTGTTAGTGTTTAACGGAATTTCAGCCATACTGATTTTTTTACGGTCTTCATCTCTACCCAAAAGAATATTCTTTTCTGTAGCGATTTCTACTTTCTCTAGTTTTTGAGTGTAGTTATTCTGGTTGATAACCGAATCTTTTTCAAATTCTCTCGGTCCTTCAATAACCCAGTCATTCACATTTTTGTGATCAAAACGACAAGAGTTACAGATGAATTCTTCTACTTCGTGATACTCGTCTTTACGACCCGTTACACGTTGAATTTCTCCTCCAAACATCCAGACAGTTGTTTTTCCGCAACATCCCGGGGTTGTACATTCTCTGTGTGCATTGTATGGTTTGTTGAACCAAACTCTTGATTTGAAACGGAAAGTTTTATCTGTCAATGCTCCAACAGGGCAGACGTCGATCATATTTCCTGAGAATTCATTGTCGATAGCTTTTGAGATTCCGGTTGAAATATTAGCGTGATCTCCACGGTCTAATACACCGTGAACCCTGTTGTCTGTCAATTGATCTGCAACTTGTACACATCTTTGACATAAGATACAACGGTTCATATGTAATTGAATATTCGGACCAATATCTTCTGGTTCGAATGTTCTTTTTTCTTCGATAAAACGTGATTTTGGATTTCCGTGTTCGAAACTTAAATTTTGAAGATCACATTCTCCGGCCTGGTCACAAACCGGGCAGTCAAGCGGGTGATTGATCAATAAAAATTCCGTTACAGATTTGCGGGCTTCAGTTACTCTGTCTGAAGATTTACTGTTTACTTCCATTCCGTCCATACAGCCGGTAACACAAGATGCCATCAATTTTGGCATTGGTCTTGGGTCGGCTTCACTTCCTTTGGAAACTTCCACTAAACAACAACGACATTTTCCGCCGCTGCCTTTTAATTTTGAGTAATAACACATGGCTGGCGGAACTAGATCTCCTCCAATCATACGTGCAGCCTGCAGGATGGTAGTTCCTGGTTCTACGTCGATACTTTGACCGTCTATGGTTACTTTCATCTCTCTTAAATGATTTGAATGTCGAAAGTTTAGATATTCAAAAGATTTGCTGTCCTTTTAATACTATATAACTTTGTAATTTCTGCTTTTTATTTTAACTGTTTAAAATGTTCATTATATAAACTAACAATCTCTTGGAATTGCTCTAATTTATATTCTTCCGAATTCATCCATTTATTGTATAATTCAGGATAATCCGTTATTAGTTTTCCAATTTTTTTCCTTATTCCAAATCCGGCAATTTTATAAAGTTTGCCATCACTTAATATAACACCATTGGAAAATTCCTGACCGTACATCGATGTAAAATATATTTTATAAAGAGACAATTTACCGATTATTAGCTCTTGATAAAACTGGTCATCATCTTCTTTAAGGCTTACAAATTTTAAGTCACAATCTTTAGTACCTTTAATGTAAAAAGACTTTAGTTGTGATGGCTTGAAAGCCTTTTCCTCACCTTTGTCACTTAAAATCTTAACCTTTTTGCAAACAGACAAAGGGTAAGGTATTTTTTCATCAGTAGGGTTGGTTTTGATAAAAAACTTACAATGTATAGTGTCATTAGCATTTGTTACCACATACCCATTAAATTTTTGAGCACTGCCAACTAAGCTTATAAGAACAGCTAAAAATGTTAAAATTCTCATCATGTTATATGATTACTTTACCGCCAACCAAATGTTTAACTTGTGAAAATGGCTCTGCAACAAAATGATCTCTGTGTTTTATTTTTTCAGGGAAACGAACATGGTATTCAAACTCTTCTCTGAAATGACGGATTGCTGCTGCTACCGGCCACGAAGCCGCATCGCCAAGCGGACAAATCGTGTTTCCTTCGATTTTACTTTGAATACTCCATAACAATTCGATATCCTCTTCACGGCCGTGACCGTTTTCAATACGATGTAATATTTTTTCCAACCAACCCGTTCCTTCACGGCATGGTGTACATTGTCCGCAAGATTCGTGGTGGTAAAAACGAGCAAAATTCCATGTATTTCTCACTATACAGGATGTGTCGTTGTATACTATAAATCCTCCTGAACCTAACATTGATCCGGTAGCAAAACCACCATCACTCAAAGATTCATAAGACATTAATCTGTCTTCACCATTAGCTGTTTTAAAAATTAATTCAGCCGGTAAAATAGGCACTGAAGATCCTCCCGGTACTAATGCTTTCAAAGGTCTGCTGGAAGACATTCCACCTAAATATTCATCAGAATTCATGAACTCATCAACAGATAATCCCAATTCAATTTCATAAACTCCTGGATTCTTAATATGTCCTGAAGCTGAGATTAATTTAGTTCCTGTAGAACGGCCAATTCCAATTTTAGCATATTCATCACCAGAATTGTTGATAATCCAAGGTACCGCTGCAATTGTCTCAACATTGTTTACCACAGTTGGATTTGCCCAAAGTCCTGAAACAGCTGGAAATGGTGGTTTAATACGAGGATTTCCTCTTTTACCTTCCAGTGATTCTATAAGTGCAGTCTCTTCCCCGCAAATATAAGCACCAGCTCCACAGTGAACATACAAATCTAAATCGTAACCTGTACCTAATATATTTTTTCCTAACCAACCCGCAGCTTTTGCTTCGTTGATTGCTTTTTCTAAAATTTTAAAAACCCACATATATTCTCCACGAATGTAGATATACGATAGGTTAGCGCCTAAGGCAAAACTGGAAGTAATCATTCCTTCAATCAATAGGTGAGGAATAAATTCCATCAGATATCTGTCTTTGAAAGTTCCTGGCTCAGATTCATCGGCGTTGCAAACTAAATGTCTTGGTTTTCCTGATTTTTTGTCAATAAAACTCCATTTCATTCCCGCCGGGAAACCAGCTCCGCCACGACCTCTGATTCCTGATTTTTTTACTTCTTCAACAACTTCGTCAGGCGTAAGTGTTTTTAAGGCTTTTTCTACAGAAGCATAACCACCGTTTTGGCGATATACTTCGTAGGTCTTAATACCCGGAATATTGATTTTGTCTAATAATATTTTTTTTGACATCTTATTTATCGTGTAATATTATTTTATCATCTCTGCAATCAGCGATTAGCTGATCGATTTTGTCTTCTGTCAATTTTTCTTTGTAAAAATCGCCTAATTGCATCATCGGAGCATATCCGCAGGCGCCTAAACATTCTACACCGGCAATGGTAAACATTCCATCAGGAGTTGTTTCACCCATTTTGATACCTAATTTTTCAGAAGTATAATCCATTAAATTTTCGGCACCATTTAAACAACAACAAGAAGTTTGGCAGAATTCGAACATGTATTTTCCAATTGGTTTTTGGTTGTACATGGTATAAAAGGTAACCACTTCGTACACCTCAATTGGTTTGATATGCAAAATTTCAGCAACTTTATCCTGTAATTCGATACTTAACCAGTTGTCATGTGCATCCTGCACTTCATGCAAAACGGGCAATAAAGCTGATTTTCTTTTATCTTCCGGATAATGACTGATCAATTCATTGATGCGGTTCATCAATGTTTCAGTCATGTTTATTTCTTGTTTGTAATGTTTTCTTTCCATTTTTCTTCTAAATCTGAAATCTTTATGCGTCTAATTCTCCGGCAATTACATTTAAACTTGATAAAATAACAATGGCATCAGATAATAATGCGCCTTTGATCATTTGAGGGTAGGCCTGATAATAGATAAAGCAAGGTCTTCTGAAATGTAATCTGTATGGCGTTCTGCTTCCGTCAGTCACTAAATAAAATCCTAGCTCTCCGTTTCCACCTTCAACAGGATGATAAATTTCTGCAACCGGAACAGGAACTTCTCCCATTACAATCTTAAAGTGGTAAATCAAGGATTCCATTGAAGTATACACATCTTCTTTTGGAGGCAGGTAATAATCAGGAACTTGCGCATGGTATTCATTTCCTGCTGGCATTTTATCCAAAGCCTGGCGAATAATGCTTAAACTTTCCCAAACTTCAGCATTACGAACACAGAAACGATCGTATGTGTCACCCGATTTTCCAACAGGAACAATAAAATCAAAATCTTCGTAAGAGGAATAAGGTTGTGCAACACGAACATCGTAATCAACTCCGGCAGCACGCAGGTTTGGACCTGTAAATCCGTAAGCCATTGCCTGTTCAGCAGTAATAGCCCCAACATTTACAGTTCTGTCAATAAATATTCTATTTCTTTCGAATAAGTTTTCGAATTCTTTCCAGACAGCTGGAAATTCTTCAAGGAAAGCATCTAATTTTCTGAATGCTTCAGGAGACCAGTCTCTTTCAAATCCACCGATTCTTCCCATATTGGTTGTCAAACGGGCACCACAAATTTCTTCGTAGATTTCGTAGATTTTTTCTCTAAATTGAAAAACGTACAAGAAACCGGTATAAGCACCAGTATCTACACCTAAAATCGAATTACAGATTAAGTGATCTGTAATACGTGCCAATTCCATTACAATAACTCTTAAATATTGAGCTCTTTTTGGAACTTCAATTCCCAGTAATTTTTCTAAAGTCATCCACCATCCCATATTGTTAATAGGAGAGGAGCAATAGTTCATACGGTCTGTAAGGGGAGTAATTTGATAAAAAGGACGATTTTCGGCAATTTTTTCGAAAGCTCTATGGATGTAACCAATAGTTGGTTCAGCTTCAAGAATTCTTTCTCCGTCCATCAATAGTATGTTCTGAAAAATACCATGAGTCGCCGGGTGTGTAGGGCCTAAATTCAGTACTGAAAGCTCGCTTCCGTCTTCGTTTAGTTTCTCCTTAATTATTTTAGCATAACGATGCTCTGGTGATAATAATAGTTCTGACATTTATAATGTTGAATTATTTATTTAGCAATTTGTTGTTGTTCTTCCAAAGAATCTGTCGTCTTTATCTGTTCTTCCGCTGTCTTCCATTGGGAATTCTTTTCGCATCGGGAAAGAAATCATTTCATCCATATTCAAAATACGTTTCAATTGCGGATGACCAATAAAGTTCACGCCAAAGAAATCGTACGTTTCTCTTTCCATCCAGTTGGAACTTAAGAAAATGTTTGAAATGGTTTTTATTTCCGGTTTTTCTCCGTTAAGATACACTTTGATTTTGATACGTTTATTTTCGTACCAGTTGTGCAAATGATATACGATAGCAAACTGACGTTCTGACTCGTTATCCGGATAATGAATTCCGCATAAATCAGTTAAAAAATGAAAACGTAAATCGGCATCATTTTTTAGATAAAGAATCAATGCAGTTATTTTGTCAGCAGAAGTTTCTAATGAAAAAATATCTCTTTCTTGTTGAAAGTTAAAAACACTTTCGTTAAATGTTTCTATAAGTTTATCCTGAATAAGGGTGTTGTCTAAAGCCATCTTATGAAATGTTATAGGAAGCTAATAATTCTTGATATTCCGGAGAGCTTCTTCGTCTCACAGATTCGCTTTTTACCAATTCCTGCAGTTTCATTACCCCGTCAACAATTTGTTCCGGTCTTGGAGGGCATCCTGGTACATAAACGTCAACCGGAATTACTTTATCAATTCCTTGTAAAACCGAATAAGTATCAAAGATTCCGCCTGATGAAGCGCACGCTCCAACAGCAATAACCCAGCGAGGTTCAGACATTTGTTCGTAAACCTGTCTTAAGATTGGTGCCATTTTTTTAGAAATAGTACCCATTACCATTAACATATCTGCCTGGCGAGGAGAAAAACTCACACGCTCAGAACCAAATCGTGCTAAATCGTAATGTGATGCCATTGTTGCCATAAATTCGATTCCGCAGCATGAAGTTGCGAAAGGCAATGGCCAAAGAGAATTCGCGCGTGCCAAACCTACAACGTCATTTAGTTTTGTGGCAAAGAAACCTTCACCAACAACACCTTCAGGAGGGGCAACCATATTTATATTTGAATCGCTCATTTTATTTTAGATTTTAGATTTCTGATTTTAGATTTTGCAAATCCTGAAAATCGAAATCAATATTTTAAAAATCAATATTATTTTGAGAAATTTATTTTTCAAATCTAAAACTCTAAATCAAGGTAAATCTAAAATCTAAAATCTGAAATCTAAAATTCTTTATTCCCAGTCTAAAGCTTTCTTTTTGATGATATAGAAAAAGCCAACCAAAAGCAAAGACATAAAAACAATCATTTTTAGCATTCCTTCGATCCCTAATTCTTTGAAATTTACTGCCCAAGGATAAAGGAAAATAACCTCTACATCAAACAATACAAACAGAATGGCCACTAGAAAATATTTTACTGAAAACGGAATACGGGCATTCCCAACAGATTCTATACCGCATTCGAAGTTTTTATCTTTTGTTTCAGAAGTTCTTTTTGGACCTAATTTCCCAGAAATAATGATAGTTCCCACTACAAAACCAACAGCCAGAATAAGCTGCATTAAAATAGGAAGATAGCTGTATTGATCAGATTGCATAAACTTAGGGTTTTACTTAAAAAATAAGCCACAAAGATAGCTTTCAACTCTGTAAATCACAAGCTAAAAAATGATTTAAGTATAGTGTGGAATATGGTTTAAGCGTAATTTTTATTGATTATAAATAAAAGATAAGACTTTTGTATTTTATTTAACAAGAAAGCAAAAAAAAACGTTTCGAAATAAATCGAAACGTTTTAAACCATTCAGAGGCAAAAAAAATAAATTGCTATATTTTTCTTAGATAACTGCTACTTTAGCAGCAACTTTCCCTTTTCTTCCTTCTTCTTCTTCGTAGCTTACTCGGTCACCTTCGCGTAATTCTTCCGCGTTAATTCCTGAAGCGTGAACGAAGATGTCTTTTCCTGTTTCTTCGTCTGTAATGAATCCATAACCTTTAGACTCATTGAAAAATTTTACTGTACCTGTACGCATTGTAATTGTAATAATAATTTATAATAAAACAAATGTAACATATAAATTCATACAAAAGACATGTACGTGTTAATTTTTTGTAAAAATTATTGATTTACAGTGTTTTTACGTGGTTTATTGCATCAAATTTTATATGAAATACCATAATTTGAGAATCATTAATTGTAGGAATATGCGAAATGGATATCTGTAGGAATTTAATATTTAAAAAAATGTGCTCTTTAGGAATATTTTTATCTTTTTTAAACAAAAAAGCGATTGAAATTTTTCAATCGCCTTTTGGGTATTTTTCAAGCTTTATAAATTGGTTACAAAGCGTCAACTTTAA
>CBFGNY010000044.1:0-25239 GCA_965650235.1 uncultured Flavobacterium sp.
CCTCCCAACAAAACAGCAATAGAACATACAGCCAAATTAATCACTAATGTGGTTTTAAAAAATTCGAATATATTTAATAGCTTTCTGATATTAATTTATTTTTTCTTCGAAAGGAATGTTGGTATCAAAAATCTCATTTAATAACAATACTATTTCATTCAGATAATGATTTAGAGTTTCAGTAGTAACAGTGTTCTTCAATTCTTTATCTTCCTTAAATCCGAAAGGCAAAAATCCGGACTTTAGATTTTTAAACGAAATGATTCCAACTTCAACAGGAAATTCACCTGCTTCTTTTTCAAACATAAAAGCATATGCCAACACCTGGATAATTTTGTCATTTTTAAGCTCCTGTGTCAATCCGTTCCATGACTTCAGTACTACATTAGCTTTTTCAACTTTTCCTGTCTTATAATCGATGATTCGGATTTTTCCATTGCGCAATTCAATTCTGTCCACGTTTCCTTTAATTAAAACTGGAAATGGCAATGTAGGATGTTTGAGTTCTCGTTCAAAAGTCTGTTCTAAAGCAATAATTTTAATCGCATCTCCATTTCTAATTTCTTCCAGCTCCATCCGTAAAAAATTAGAAACATTACGTTTTGCAACTTCAAAAGCAAGAAGATTACGCCCTTTTTTGATCTCTCCTTCTTTATAAACCAATTTAAATTGTCTTAATACTTCGTCATCTAATAATTTAAAGCAGTTTAAAATATCCGATTCAGAAATAAACTTACCAATAAAAGGTTCATATAAGGTTTTTAAAGTTTCGTGAATAATAGTCCCAAGTGTATTTAATGCAATATTTTCTTCGACTTCTTCAACTTCCCGAATTCTGAGTATCTTTTGAAAATAAAAATCAATTGGATTCCGAATATAACTTGTCAGGGCAGAAGGCGAAAATCCAGTGGTAGCGATTTCTTTTAAACGCTGCATTACTGCTTCAGATTTGGGGACCAGCATTGGTTTATAAGCCGTTGTGGGTAAAACCGGATTATAAATATCAAAAGTTAAATTATGGTTAGGCTGTTTTTCGACTTCTAATTGTGTAATAAAACGACTGCGTTCACCAGCGTCCAACCCATCATTTTCTGTATTATAAATCAAATAAATATTTTTCGCCCTTTGCAAAAGATGATAAAAGTGATACGTATAGATTGCGTCCTTTTCTTTAAAAGTCGGCAGCCCAAGTTCCTTTTTTACATCATAAGGAATAAAGGAATTTTGAGACTTCCCCGCTGGAAATTTCCCTTCATTCATTGAGGTTACAATTACGGTATCAAAATCAAGAACACGACTTTCTAAAACTCCCATAATTTGCAGACCATTCAAAGGTTCCCCTTCAAACGAAACTTCTGCGACATCTATTACTTGTTTATAAATCGCATATAAAGTCTGAATATTATCAATATGAGTGTGTTGAGAATAATAACTGATTAACTTATTAATAATTTTAAAAATAGAGAAGACAAACGTTTTTGCAATTTTTTCTTCCTCGCTGTCATTACTAAAATTCTCTTTTATCAAAAGTAAAAGCCTGGAGATGCTTTCCAATACAGCCAAAGAACCATTTTCCCATTTTTGAAACAGCAAACTGAATAAATCGGATGGATTTAGATTAAGTTCGTTTAATCTGGAATGAGTAATAAAAGTATAATTATTCTCTTTTATAATCTTAACTAATTGACTTGTTTTAGCATAAGGTTCAATCAACGGATGCGTCAAAATATCAAGTACATCTTTGTAATAAAAAACATAACTGGCACTATTTCTGGAAAGTGCATTTGTATGCATTTTGAACAATTTTGCAATCAAGATTTGTGACGGATTGTTCTTACCGGAGTAACCCATAGTAATATTCAAAGCCCCAACAGAATTAGGCAAAGAATACAAAACGGGCATCAGTAAGTTTTCTTCACCAAGTACAATAGCGACCTTATCAAGCGAAGAGTCCGGATTATCCTTAATGATATTTTCAATAATACTTCCTGAAAGTTTTGCCTGACCAATCGTTTTTGGAGTTCCTATAACATGGATATTTTTTGATTCAGAAAAGTCATCCACAATCCACTCGAAAGGATTCGATTTATAGTGTTTCCAATTTTGTTTAAAACGTCGAACAAAAAGACCCGCATCGTGATAAGGGTCCTTTAGAAAAGTTTGGTCAATATCCCAATAAATTTTTGCCTGATCAAGTGCCAAAAGATGCTGTACTATTTTTTCTTCAGCTGCATTCAAGGCATTAAATCCTGCAAAAATATAAGTTTTGTTAGCAACAGTATTCGAAAAATGATTTAGATTATTTACTGCTTCACGATAAATCAAACCTTGATATCCAATTGATTTATTGAGCAAATGTTCATATAGTGAATTATAATATAGCGGTAATAGTTTCCAAAAATCAATATAATTCTCTAATAGTTTTGTTTTGTTTTCAACTTCTATTCCCCATTTCTTAATATCTTCAATATCTTTCAAATACGATAAGACATGCGATGGTTCCAGAAGATAACGATCAATTTCATTAAAATCCTGAAGAAGTGTTTTTGCCCAATTGGCAAATAATTCAAATGATTGCTGGTGTTGCTTTTCTGTAATTGAAAGGTAAACTTCATAAAATTCAAACAACAACTCAATTGAATCAACAGAACGAACAGAGGCTACTTCCTGCACAAAATCCTCAATTGAAACAATATTGGGTGAAATAATTGTTTGATCAATTTGTTTTCTTAATGCTTCTATTAAAAAAACTCTGGCTCTTTTATTAGGAAGCACAATAGTTATTTCAAATAGCCTTTCAGAATAATCCTGAATAATAGTAGCTGCAATTTTTTCTAAAAATGAAGTATTTTTCATATCATAAAAATAAAAAAAGCCATTCAATTAAGAATGGCTTTTTAAAATTATTTAGAAAAGTAAATTATAGTTTACCTTCATATTTAGAACCAATATGTTTGATTTCAGTTCTTCTGTTTTGTGCTTTACCTGCAGCAGTTTTATTACTTGCAACTGGCATAGACTCACCAAAACCTTTAGAAACTAAGTTATCAACGCTAATTCCTCTTTCGATTAATGCATTCATAACAGCAGCAGCTCTGTCTTCAGAAAGTTTTTGATTCAATTTATCAGAACCATCGCTATCTGTGTGTCCTTCAATACTGAATTTCGCATTAGGATAGTTTTTAAGGATTTCTTTAATTGCATCTAATCTTGCTGGAGTTTCTTTATCTCCTGCTTTGAAAGTAGCTTTACCTGAATTAAAGTAAACTGCTCTTGCCTGAACTTTAAGTTCTTCTAAAGCTTCAGTAGTTACTTCAGGACAACCTATGTTAGAAGCAGGACCTGCAACTGTAGGACAATCATCATCTTTATCATCTACACCGTCTTTATCAGCATCCAAGAAAGGACAACCACCATTTTCTTTTGGACCTGCAACAGTAGGACATTTATCATCTTTATCAGCAACACCGTCACCGTCAGAATCAGGACATCCGTTTAATGCAGCTAAACCAGCAACATCTGGACAAGCATCACTAGCATCAGCAATTCCGTCTCCGTCTGTATCAGGACAACCGTTTAATGCAGCTAAACCAAATACATCTGGACAAGCATCACTAGCATCAACAATTCCGTCTCCGTCAGTATCAGGACAACCATTGAATTGTTTCAAACCTGCAACATCCGGACAAGCATCATCTTTATCGTAGATTCCGTCTCCGTCAGTATCTTTACCTCCGAATTTGAAAACAAGACCTGCCATGTGTTGGAAATGAGACGGAGCATCTGGCTCACCACTTGCATCTTCTCTATCACCACCTACAGCCCATTTGTATCTTGTAGAAAGTTCAAGACCTATTGCATCTGTAAACCAAAAAGTTACTCCAGCACCTGGGTTAACAGTTCCAAAACTGCTGTCTCCAAAGAAAGTATAACCTCCACCAACAGATAACGAAGGATCAACTACTTTTGATTTAATTAATTCCATGAAGCTATATTTAATAGTAGCATCAATTCCGTAATACATCAAGTCACCAGGATTCTCAACAACATTTCCTCTTGAGTCAGCATCTGGACTACTTGGATTAAAAATAACATATTTGTCAATTTTGTTTACAGAACCTTGCAAACCAACAGAAAAACCACTACCTACATATTTAGACACACCAATGTAAGATAATGAAGGAAGGATATTCCAATTGTCTTTTACAGCGAATGGCTGAGAAAAGTGTTGATCAAAGAAACCGCTTCCTGATCCAGAACTTGTTCTGGTATCAACGGCATTAACCCCAAAAGAGATAGCCCATGGATTGTTACTGTCCTGTGCGTGAGAGCTTAAACCCATCACCACCATTACAGCAACTAAAAGTTTTTTAAGATGTTTCATACTTATTTTTTTTAATTACAATTTAGTTAATTACAGACAAAAGTAACACCTAATTTTTTAAATACAAAATGTAATGTTAAAAAAAACCTACAAAAAAAGCAGTAAGTGGTAATTATATAACTTTTAACATCTGTCCAACAGACACAAAAGCCTTGATTGCAGCGTCTAAATGTTCTTTAGAATGCGCTGCTGACAATTGAACTCTAATTCGTGCTTTATCCTTAGGAACTACCGGAAAAAAGAAACCAATAACATAAATTCCCTGTTTCAAAAGTTCATTTGCCATCGTTTGTGATAATTTTGCATCATATAGCATAACGGGCACAATTGCCGAATCACCATCTATAATATCAAAACCGGCTTTTTTCATACCTTCTTTAAAATAATTGGTATTCCATTCTAACTTATCTCTCAAAGTGGTATCTTTTTCTAAAAGCTCAAAAACCTTAATGGATGCACCAACAATTGCAGGTGCTAAAGAATTTGAAAATAAATAAGGACGGGAGCGCTGGCGCAGCAATTCAATAATTTCTTTTTTAGCAGTGGTATAACCTCCCATTGCACCTCCTAACGCTTTACCTAATGTCCCAGTTATAATATCAACCCTCCCCATGACACCTTTTGCCTCAAGGGTGCCTTTTCCAGTTGCTCCAATGAATCCTGCAGCATGACACTCATCAACCATTACCAAAGCGTCATATTTATCTGCCAGGTCGCAAATTTTATCTAACGGAGCTACAAGTCCATCCATAGAAAACACACCATCTGTAACTATCAATTTAAAACGTGCTCCCGATTTATTAGCCTTAATCAATTGCTGTTCTAAATCTTCCATGTTACTATTTTCATAACGATAACGGGCAGCTTTACACAAACGGACTCCGTCAATAATAGAAGCGTGATTCAGGCTATCTGAAATTATAGCATCACTTTCTCCCAATAAGGGTTCAAAAACACCACCATTAGCATCAAAGGCTGCTGCATAAAGAATAGTATCCTCAGTACCATAAAAATCTGCTATCTTTTTTTCTAATTTTTTATGAATATCTTGTGTACCACAAATAAAACGGACTGATGACATTCCGAAACCATGTGAATCCATAGCATCTTTAGCCGCCTGAACAACTTCTGGATGTGAAGACAGTCCTAAATAATTATTAGCACAGAAATTTAAAACCTTTTCTCCGGTGGAAATAGTGATTTCAGCATCCTGTGCGGAAGTTATAATACGTTCCTTTTTAAAAATCCCGTTTTCTTCAATTGTCTGCAACTCACTTTGCAGATATTCCTTAATTTTTCCGTACATCTTTATGTTTTTAAAACGTTAAAAATTAATACGTTAGCAAAATTTAAGCTACATAAAGTCTTTAACATCTGATTAATTTTATCACAAATTTACCACATCGACTTCGGTTCCTATATATACCAAAGCCCTTTTTAACACTTTGTACCCTAAATCTTCAATAGCATTTTGATATTCCTGAATTTGATGCACATATTTAGGATTTCTGGCTCCTGTTTTATAATCCAATAAATAGGCATTCTTATCTTTTGTTAGCACAATTCTGTCCGGTTTTAAAGTTTTTCCTTGTTTTTGAACAATTGTCTGCTCATTTAAAACAGCATTTTCACCATCAAAACAAATACTTATTTCAGGATGGTTTACAATTTCCTGAAGGGTTTTCGAAACTATTTCTTTTTGATTGTAAGTAATCAATCCATTCTCGATTCCTTTTGTAATCGCCAAATCAATATCTGATTTATCTTTCACAAAAGCCAGAATTTCATGAATTATATTTCCGTAAGAAATCGCCTCTTGTTGGGTTGTCCCCCACATCAAAGCTTCTCGTTGTGCAATTTTAATATTTTTTGAATTGAGAACTTCCGCAACTGTCGGAATTGTTTTTACCAGATCTACTATTTTATCAGAAGATGAAAGTTTTATTGGATTTCCAAATTCATATTCCAATTTCTCTGGATCATAAAGTCCTTTGTTCATCAAATATTTAATAAAAAAAGAAGCCATATTATTTGGCAATTCTCCGTCTTTTCTTTCTTTTAATGATTGAGAAATAACATATAATTGCTCTTCGGCACGGGTTAATGCTACATACAAAACATTAATGTTGTCAAGCAATTCTTCTTGTTTTTTCAGATTAAAAACTGCCGAAGCACTTTCACCAAAACCTTCTACGGCACTGCTATTGTCAATCAAAGCTTTCGGAACACCTAAATCTGCATCCTCGGCATCAAGCCACAATTTATCTTTTGGTTTTCTATTATAATCTTCTTCTGCAAAAGGCATAATCACAACAGGAAATTCCAGCCCTTTTGATTTATGAATAGTCATTATTCGAACCGCATTATTCCCTTCCGGTGACGGAATACTGAATTTGTGTCCATTCTTATCCCAATAACTTAAAAAATCAGCTATTCCGGCCTGATTTCGAATATCACGTTCCAAAACTATGTCAAGAAAATATTGTACATACGCATTTCCTTCAGACGGAAGAACAAATTTAGATATGATAATTTCCACAGCTTCATAAAGTGATTTTTTTCGGATATCTTCAAACGAAAGTGAAACATCAAAACTCAAAAGCCATTTTTCAAAATCACTCTCAAAATTTTTAGCCATTCCCTGAGCAATAAAATCGTGGATTGGCATTTCGACTTCTTTTGTATTGGCTAAAAAATGCAGAAAATTTGCTTTTGCTTCTAAATCAATGCTATTATTCAGATATTTCAGCAGATGAATAATTAACCGAACTTCTGTAGCATTTTGAATCATCAAGGTTTCTGATGATAAAAGCGGAATATTTTGCTCCGTCAAATAATTTGCAATAGCGATTCCCTGATCTCTCTTTCGGGTCAAAATCACGATGTCTTTATATTCAAATCCATTACGAATAACTTTTTGAATAGTATTCAAAGTTGCCAGAACATACAAATCTGACTTTTCAATCAGTTCTTCTTCATCGGCAAAATCATTTTTTTCAATTATTGGAAGAAAAGAAATATTGACATAGCCGCCTTTTTTAGAATTTGCATTCTGAAAGCTATGATTCTCATACAAATTTTTATAATCCTCATTTGAAAATTCAGTCGAAATTAATTTAAAAAAAGTATTATTAAAATCAATTATCTCACTATAACTTCTATAATTGGTATCTAAATGTTTGATTAATTTATCCTGAGTATTAAATGGATTTAAATCTTTACTTAATTCAATAAATTGTTCTGCTTTCCCGCCTCTCCAACGATAAATTGATTGTTTTGGATCGCCAACAATCATCAAAGTTCCCTTATTTCCAAAATCATCCTGGCCGGAAAGTGCATTATCAATAAGAGGAATTAAATTTTGCCATTGCATCTCAGAAGTATCCTGAAACTCATCTATAAAAAAGTGGCGATATCGTTCTCCCAAACGTTCGTAAATAAAAGGTGCCGGCTGGTTTTGAATCTCACGATGAATTATTGCATTGAATTCTGAAATCGACAAAACATTTTGTTCAGACTGGATTTTTGCCAATTCATTGCTAACCGTATTAAGTAAAGAAAGTGGGGTTATGTTTTTTAGAAATGCCTTGTAAAAGTCTCTTTTTTCGAAGTTTTTATAAACCTGACCCAGTATTTGAAGCAGTTGTGGAATATTATTTTCAATCAGAGCCCGATCACTCGCTGTTTTATTAATAGCAATATCTTCAAATACATGAAAAGTTTTATTTCTCGGATTAAATTTTCCGTCACGAATACATTCTAAATGATTTGGAAAAGTTCCTCTTGAAAATGACTTTAAATCGATTCCGTTTTTATCCAATAAAGAAAAAGCTTCACAGGCAAGTTCTGAATTTTCTCTTTCTAATTCAGCACACAAAACAGACATTTTCTTTTTAATGGCAACAAACTCTTCAATTGATTTATCATGAAAATGGGAGATTTCATTCCGGTTATTTTCGTTTAAAACCAATCTTCCTGTTTCCAGAATTTCACGCGAAACATCCCAACTTTTGTCATCGTCGGTTTTTTCCATCGTAAAATCAATCAGCAATTTTGTCAAAGTTTCATCTTGGCCGGCTTGTGCAATAATAGCATCTACAGCTTCAACCAGCAAATTTTCGGTATCCAGAGTTACCTCAAAAGTCATGGGCAAATTTAGATCATGTGCAAAAGCGCGAATTACTTTATGTGTAAATTTATCAATGGTAGAAATATCAAAAGCAGCATAATTATGAATAAGATGCTTGATAATATTTTGAGATTTTGTTTTGATTTTAATTACAGAAAGTCCTGTTTCGCGAGATAAATCTTCCATTAAATCTATGGCTTTCGCCGAAGGTTCGTCTTTGGTAAATTCAGACAAACTTCCCACAATACGGCTTTTCATTTCATGAACCGCTTTATTGGTAAAAGTTATAGCGAGAATATTTCGATATGCATCATTTTTGGGCGAAGAAAGAATAATTTTAAGATATTCCTTAACTAAAGTATAGGTTTTTCCGGAACCTGCAGAAGCATCGTAAATTGAGAAAGACGGACTTTGCATAAGTTTAGGTGTTTGTATTGTAAAAATAGCACAATAAATATGAAATCACAATCCTGTAAAACTCTAAAAAAAAAATCCAAATTCCAATATCCGTGTACAATAGCACTTCAAATATTGGAATTTGGAATTTATCCCGACTACATTTTGGGATTGAAATTTTAAAATTATGTCGTTTTTGGAAAAGCTCTTTTATTAAAAACAAGTAAAATACCAACACCTGTAGAAATCGCCACATCGGCAACATTAAAAATAGCATTAAAAAACTCAAATCGTTTTCCTCCAAAAAATGGTATCCACTGAGGCAGATCGCCTTTCCAGATAGGAAAATAAAACATATCTACCACTAAACCATGAAACCAAGTTCCATAAGGTTCCGGAGAAAAGGGAGTTGCTAAATTATTATAACTGTCATCAAAAACAACTCCATAGAATACAGAATCCAGAATATTTCCTGCAGCACCTGCAAAAATTAGTGCGATTGCTACAACCAAATAGGAGGAAGCCTTCTTTTTTATTGAATCATACAACCAATAGCCTATTCCGAAAACCGCAAATATCCTAAAAACTGTCAGGATTAATTTTCCGTATTCTCCAGGTATTTTAGTACCCCATGCCATTCCTTCATTTTCTATAAAGTGAATTTTAAACCAATTAAAAACTGTAACCTCTTCACCTAAAATAAAATTGGTTTTTACATAGATTTTAGAAATTTGATCGACAAGTAAAACTAGGAATATAAGAAGATACGCTTTTCGTAATGACATTTTATGAATTTTAATGTGGCAAAAGTAACAATTAAATCAAAAAAAACGCCCCTACTGGAGCGTTAATTCTTTTGTAATTTAAGGTGATTATCGTTGCAGGTTTTTAGCTTCGATACTCATTGTAGCATGAGGAACGATTTTAAGTCTTTCTTTACCGATTAATTTACCTGTTACTTTACAGATACCATATGTTTTGTTTTCAACACGGAATAATGCGTTTTTCAGGTCGCGTATAAACTTTTCCTGTCTGATAGCCAACTGTGAGTTTGCTTCTTTTGACATTGTTTCGCTTCCTTCTTCGAATGCCTTGAATGTTGGAGACGTATCGTCTGTTCCGTTATTCAAATCATTCATATAGGCACTTTTGATTAGATCAAGATCTTCTTGTGCTTTTTTTATTTTTGCCTGGATTATTTCTTTGAACTCTGCTAAATCAGCATCTGAGTATCTTGTAATTTCATCTATCATTTTATATTATTTTGAAATTAATATCATTGTTTTAATATCATCAAACTCAATTTCTGTGCCGCTTTCCAAAGCATCCACAAAGCTCAAACTATCTGTTAATGTCTCAGACTTAATATAGTCTTCATTTTCCAGAATCGCCTCTTCTAAAAGACCGTTTCTTTTTATCTGAACTTTAATCTTATCAGTAACCTCAAATCCTGAATCTTTACGGATATTCTGAATTCTGTTTACTAATTCTCTTGCGATTCCTTCATTTTTCAATTCTTCAGATATTGTAATGTCAAGTGCAACTGTAATTCCGTTTGAATTTGCAACCAGCCAGCCTTCAATATCCTGGGATGTTATTTCGACATCTTCCAGAGATAAAGTTACACTATTTCCAGCAATAACAATATCTAACGAGCCTTCCTTATCCAATTTATTAATCTGTTCCGCCGAAAAAGATTGTATCTCTTTAGAAATCAGCCCCATATCTTTACCAAAACGTGGCCCTAATGCTTTAAAATTAGGTTTAATTTGTTTTACTAAGATACCCGAAGCATCGTCTAAAAGTTCAACTTCCTTTACATTTACTTCGGCTTTTACAAGCTCAGAAATAGCTTCAATTTCAGCACGCTGATTCTCGTCAAGTACCGGAATCATTACCTTTTGCAGAGGCTGACGCACTTTGATCATCTCTTTTTTACGTAATGATAAAACCAAAGATGAAATAGTCTGCGCCTTCTGCATTTTGCTTTCCAACGTTTTATTAACAAAGTTTTCGACAAATTTTGGGAATTCAGCTAAGTGAACACTGGCAAAATCCTCAGTTCTCGTAGAAGCTGTTAAATCTCTGTACAATTTATCCATGAAAAAAGGAGCTACAGGAGCACTTAATTTACTGATCGTCAATAAACAAGTGTAAAGCGTTTGATAAGCTGCAATTTTATCATGAGCATATTCACCTTTCCAAAAACGACGACGGCATAAACGAACGTACCAGTTACTAAGGTTTTCCTGAACGAAGTCAGAAATTGCTCTCGTCGCTTTTGTTGGTTCGTAATCTGCATAACATTCATCAACAAATTTGATTAAGGTATGCAATTCAGATATAATCCACTGGTCAATTTCCGGTCTTTCATTTAACGGAATTTCGGCTTCAGCGTATGAAAACCCGTCGATATTGGCATATAATGAAAAGAATGAATAGGTATTGTATAAAGTTCCGAAGAATTTACGACGCACCTCAGCAATTCCTTCTATATCAAACTTTAAGTTATCCCATGGATTTGCATTTGAAATCATATACCAGCGTGTGGCATCCGGACCATATTCTGCAATGGTTTCAAAAGGATCTGTGGCATTACCTAAACGTTTCGACATTTTCTGTCCGTTTTTATCCAGAACCAAACCATTCGAAACTACATTTTTATACGCTACTTTATCAAAAACCAATGTTCCGATAGCGTGCAACGTGTAAAACCATCCACGAGTCTGATCGACACCTTCAGCAATGAAATTCGCAGGAAAATCTTTATTCTCGTCAATTTTATCTTTATTCTCAAAAGGATAATGCCACTGAGCGTAAGGCATTGCTCCCGAATCAAACCAAACATCAATTAAATCGCTCTCGCGTTTCATTGGCTGGCCTGAAGCTGAAACTAAAGTAATTTGATCGACAACATTTTTATGCAAATCGATTAAATCATAATTTGTTTCAGACATATTTCCGATTTCAAAACCTTTAAACGGATTTTCTTTTTGAAAACCAGCTTCAATAGATTTTTCAATCGCATTGTACAATTCCTCAACAGAACCAATAAGAACTTCTTCTTTTTTGTCTTCTGTTCTCCAAATTGGCAACGGAATACCCCAATATCTAGAACGAGATAAGTTCCAGTCGTTGGCATTTTTCAACCAATTTCCAAAACGTCCTTCACCAGTAGACTTAGGTTTCCAATTGATAGTTTCGTTCAGGTCGAACATTCTATCTTTTACATCGGTTACTTTAATGAACCAGGAGTCTAATGGATAATATAATAACGGCTCATCAGTTCTCCAGCTATGTGGATAACTGTGCACGTATTTTTCAACTTTAAATGCTTTATTTTCTTCTTTTAAACGAATAGCAATTTCAACATCGACAGAACGCTCTGGCGCCTGACCTGCATCATAATATTCGTTTTTTACATATTTACCGGCCAAATCACCCAAATGAGAAGTGAATTTTCCTTGTAAATCTACCAATGGAACTGCAGTTCCATTTTCGTCTAATACCAACATTGGTGGCACTTCCGGCTTTGCTTCTTTTGCTACTTTAGCATCATCAGCACCAAACGTAGGAGCGGTATGTACAACTCCGGTTCCGTCTTCTGTAGTAACAAAATCTCCGGCAATTACTCTAAATGCATTTTCTGCATTTTGATAAGGTAATACGTATGGTAATAATTGTTCGTAACGAATTTCAACTAAATCAGAACCTTTGCCTTCTGCTAAGATTTTGTACGGAAGTAGCTTGTCGCCATTTTTCACATTGTCAAAATCAGCATCGTCTTCACTGGCAAAAAATCCTTTTCCGAATTGTTTTCCAACTAAATTTTTAGCTAAAATTACGTTTACATGCTCAAAAGTATATTGATTGAATGTTTTTACTAAAACATAATCGATTTTTGGTCCAACTGTCAAAGCGGTATTTGACGGAAGCGTCCATGGAGTTGTCGTCCAGGCCAGAATGTGAATATCTCCAAAACCTTGTAAAAACGAAGGCAATGTTTCTGGTAAAGTTTTGAATTGGGCCACAATCGTAGTATCCGTAACATCTCTGTAAGCACCAGGCTGATTTACCTCGTGAGAAGACAATCCTGTTCCGGCTTTAGGAGAATAAGGCTGAATCGTATATCCTTTGTAAAGCAAACCTTTATCATAGATTTGTTTCAAAAGCCACCAAACAGACTCCATGTATTTAGGTTTATAAGTTACATATGGATCTTCCATATCTACCCAATATCCCATTTTTTCGGTCAAATCATTCCATACGTCTGTATAACGCATTACGGTTTTTTTACACGCTTCGTTATATTCTTCGATAGAAATTGTTTTACCAATATCTTCTTTTGTAATTCCAAGTTCTTTTTCGGTACCTAATTCTACAGGCAAACCGTGAGTATCCCAGCCTGCTTTTCTTTTAACCTGAAAACCTTTCTGAGTTTTATATCTGCAAAAAATATCTTTAATGGCACGCGCCATCACATGGTGAATTCCCGGTAATCCGTTTGCTGAAGGCGGACCTTCAAAAAATACGTAAGGCTCTGCACCTTCGCGGGTAGTTACACTCTTTTCAAATATATTTTCTTTCTTCCAAAAATCAAGAACTTCCGACGCTACCGTTGGCAGGTCAAGTCCTTTGTATTCAGTAAATTTTGTACTCATTTTATCCTTTTCTTAAACGAGGTGCGAAAGTAATAAATTTAAGTCGAAAGTCGAAAGTTGAAGGTCGAAAGTTACAGATTAGACTCCATTTTAAGAAAAAACTTCTTTTAAAACCTCCAAAGATTTAGGTTTTTTGAATCCGTCCAGATGAAAACTGTAATAATCAATTATGATTTTTAGCAAAATTTGTCTTTCTATAACATGAAAGACCTTTTGATTGTTATCAAATCTTAGGTTAATCAGTTTTTTTAGAAGACTTGTTTCATGCTCAGTCAAAGCATTTATTTCATGAAAAAGTGTAAAAACGCCATCCTTCATCTCAAAGTATGGCAAATCTATTTCTGAAGTATCTGGATAGAAACCTAAATATTTTGTCGTTTCTAACAGTAAAATCAAGTGAAAATTAGAAATTTCATCATGATGATCAAGCCATGTCAATGCTGTTTCTAAAAAAACAAAAAGCGACTCATTTTTTTCTTCTTCCTGAATGGAATAATGGAGCATTTCAGATAAGAACATAACCATCGTACTTTTTACAAGATCAGTATGAATACTTTGGAAAGGAACTGCAGTTTTTATTTCTTTAAAATTTTCTAAAGTCCCTTTGTTTTTATGAACTGCTTCAATCTCTAAAATAGACAAAGACTGAAAATACGCAATTTTCTGACTTGCTTTCCTGCTTGAAAAAGCATCACGTACAAAATAAGACTTCAGCCCGTTAGAAAGCGTAAAACATTTAACAATCAGGCTTTTTTCCTGAAATTTTAGTGCTGAAATAACGATTGCTTTAGTTTTGACTAACATTCCGCCGGAAATTGTTTTTGATTATCATTAATTCTAACCAAAAATCTTCGTTCAATTAAAAACCAAGACAAAATAGCAAATACCAAGGTAACCAATGTCACGGCAATTACCATTACAAATGGATTGTATTTTTCAAACAAATTATATTGTCTAAATAACTGTATTATTGGAAAATGATAAATATAAAGTCCATATGTAAAATCTCCATACTTTCCGAAATTATTCAAAAAACGAACATTGTAAGCAGCAATTATAACCATACAACCAAAGGCCGCCGGGTAAAATATGTTGGTTTGAAAACTTAAAAGATAATAACTTATAAGGTAGAAAGTTGAGAATACCACAATCATTGTTTTGTATTTCATTATTAAATCAAAATTTAAAAACAGGAAAACCCCAGTAACAAAATAAGACAAATAGCCAGGCAATTGCTTTGCTAATACAGGTTTATTAAAGTAATAAATCATAATAAACCAATATAGTAAAGATAAAATATACAATCCCCCCAGTATTAAAAATGTTTTTTTTAACTTTCTAATTCCATAAAAAATAACAGGCAAAATAATATAAAAACCTATTTCAACTTTTAGCGTCCATAATGCACCATTAACAGCGCAAAGAAGATTATTTTCAAAAAGTCCAGGCAGACAGGTATGCATAAAATTTAAAAAAAATAAATTCCATCCTAAATACTTATACACACCTGTATCAGAAAAATATTCTAGAAAGTTATAATTACTAAAAATCGCTAAGAATACTCCAGTAAACAAAACAACAATAATATAGGCTGGTAAAATTCTTCTGGCTCTTTTAACAAAGTATTCTTTTAAAGAAGGAGTATTTACATAACTTTTAGCTACTAAAAAACCACTTATAATAAAAAATCCCTTAATTCCAATAATTGCATTAAATACATTTGATAAAAAAAAAAGATCTTTGTTTTGTGAAAGTTCACAAAGATGTGATAATAAAACATTACCAGCGAAAAAAAACCTTAAAAAGTCAAAACAATTTTTATTGTCCATAATCAAAGAATCACCTAATAATCATTATCTTTTTGACTTTAGTTTCGCTACCATCTTGTGCAGAAACAAAAACCATATATACGCCTGAAGCTACTTTATAACTTCCAAAGGCTGTTGTGTCCCATTCTATTGTTCCACCTTCAGATACAGTTTCGTAAACCAGATTACCCTCAATATCTGTAATTTTTACATTAGCCTTATTTAATAATCCGGCAACTTTAACTGTTCCAGAAAAACCAGGTCTGACAGGATTTGGATATATATATACATTATTCAAATCTTCATTAGCTGTGGTTGCATTTCCTTTAAAGGATACTAATCCTTTATCTGTAGCAATAAAAACTTCACCTGTTTCACTGTTCACATCAATATCATTTATAATATTACTAGGTAATGGCGAGTTATTTGTTGTAAAGTGATATTTGATTTCCTGACCATTCGGAGAAACCATAAAAACGCCTGAGTCTGCTGTACTAATCCATTTGTTATTAGCACCATCAACCACAATGTCAGTTATAAATTGCTCATATAATAATTCTTGCGCTAAACCGTCTTCAATAATAATGATTGGCTTTGTAGTTAATTGGTTTTCTGTTTTATAGCTATTTACATTATTTAAGACTCTTAAACCCTTTGTAGTGCCAATCCATAATTGATTATTATTATCAGGGGTAGCTACACGAACATCACTGACAGGCAAATTTCCAGTATCAGCACCTACTGTAATTTTTTTAAAAAAATTTTCTTTTTCATTAAACCCTATAATACCATTATTAAATGTCGCCATCCATTTTGTTCCATTTTTATCAATAGACATCCGACCGAAAGGACAGCTTGAAAGTCTTATTATAATAGAGGCTGTCGAATATTCCTGCCAGTCTCCATTTGGCTTTAAAACTTTTAATCCATTATCAACCATACTATTATTAACCCAAAGATTTCCGGATTCATCAAATACAGGCCCATTTATCCAAACATCAGACGTGTTGGGAATTGCATCTAATAAGCTATTGGCTGTGCCATATAAATAAGTGGGAATATTATTTTCAATCTTTAATAAACCTGCATCAAAAGAACCAATATAAACTTTATTCTCGTCTTTGGGATCAATAGCAATCCTAATTAATGATTTAGCACCCAGAACTTCATTATAAGGAATATTTAACCATCCAGTTCCGGTAAATTTACTTATACCATAACTATCTTTTGGATATGGATTATAGTTTCCAGCATAATCACCATACACCGTCCATAAAAAATTTTTAGATGTTTGAAGTGCAAAAACGCTATTCATTAAAGGTCCATCTGGTGTATTATTTTCAAAAGCTCCTGAAACTGAAAACGAAGAACTAAACAAACCATTTTCTTTAGTTCCGATACTAATAACATCTCCAAGTAAAGTAGCACATGTAAAACTTAAATTACCATTTAAAACCTGAGTGTTAACAATCTGGCGGCTTAAAATCATTTGGTTATTATAAACATATACGGTGCTTGGTGTTGTAATAAATAAATTATGATTGACTGTCCGCATATCTGTTGACTGCTGTGGAAGCTGTGAAAAACTAATAAAAACATTTGAATTATAACGATGAATATAACCTCCTGAATTAATTGCAATAAGTTCTGAATCTAAAGCTTCTATACTTGACCAGTCGCCTGAATTTACAACTGACCATTGATTATAATCGACTAAACTTGTGCTAGTGCTATTTGCCCGTCTTATACCACTTGAAGTAGCAGCATAAATAAAACCATTAAAAAAAGCCGTTTGCTTAACACTAATTTCGGCTCCTATATCACCAATAAAATAAGTATCGCCAAATTGTGAAGTGGCTAAATTAAACTGTACGATCCCGAAATCACATGAAACATAAACCAATCCATTATATTCCATAAAATGATTAATTTTTTTTATAGATGATGGCAATTGTTTATTGATAATATCTACAATTTTCAACATACTCCCATCCTTTTCATTTATAACAATCATCAGACCATTTTGATACCCTACAAGTGTTTTTTTAGAAACCTCACTGTAGTATATTGATGAGATTGTCTGTCCTGAAAGACCATCAATAGTTGTAGTAGTTTTAATGCTGTTTGTTAATGGATTTTTAGAAAACAAAGCATTTTCTGAAGCAGCAATAATTGTTGTTCCAATTACAGAAACATCCTTAATTTCATTATAGGAGAAATAGCCTTGCCAGAACAATTTACTTTGTGAAAAGCTGTTTTGGAGAATTATTAAAAATAAGATATATAAAAAGCTTTTTTTCATTATTTGGAAAATTCAGATTCACAAATATAATACAAACGAAAGTATATAATTTTTGTTCTGTTTTTAAATAATTATTTTTTAAAACATCAGGGAATTAAAACTAAGAAAGCCTTCAACTCTGTCCTCTTAAAGACGAATGAAGGCATTCATTTAATTTTAAATAATAAATTACACTACTCCCTGTGCAAGCATAGCATCGGCCACTTTTACAAATCCTGCTATATTAGCTCCTTTTACATAGTTAACATAGCCATCTTTGCCCGCACCATATTTTTTACATTGGTTATGAATTCCAACCATTATATCCTTCAGTTTCAGATCTACTTCTTCGCTTGTCCAGTTTAGACGAATTGAATTTTGTGTCATCTCTAATCCTGAAGCTGCTACACCGCCAGCATTTGCAGCTTTCCCTGGTGCGAATAAAACTTTGTTGTCTAAAAATAATTTAATTGCATCTAATGTACAAGGCATATTTGCAGCCTCGGTTACACATAAGACACCATTATCAATAAGTTTTTTAGCATCCTTACCATTTAATTCATTTTGTGTAGCACACGGAATTGCAATATCAACTTTTACTTCCCACGGACTTTTCCCTTTATGAAAAACGGCCTTTGGATATTTATTAAGATAAAGTTCTGCCCTGTTATCTCCGCTTGCTCTCATTTCAAGCATATGATCGATTTTGCCTCCGGAAATCCCTTCTTCATCATAAATATAACCATCAGGACCTGAAATTGTTACTACTTTACCCCCTAATTCGTTTATTTTTAAAGCAACCCCCCAGGCAACGTTTCCAAATCCGGAAATTGCTACTCTTTTGCCTTTAATTTCATGTCCGATAGTACGCAGCATTTGGTCTGTAAAATAAACAACTCCGTATCCTGTCGCTTCAGGACGTATAAGAGAACCTCCGTAAGCAAGCCCTTTTCCGGTCAAAACTCCGGTAAATTCATTTCTTATTCTTTTATACTGACCAAATAAATATCCAATTTCTCTTGCTCCAACACCAATATCTCCGGCAGGAACATCCAGATCCGGACCAATATGACGACATAGTTCTGTCATAAACGATTGGCAGAAACGCATTACTTCCCCATCAGACTTTCCTTCAGGATCAAAATCTGAGCCTCCCTTTCCACCTCCCATTGGAAGCGTTGTCAGGCTGTTTTTAAAAACCTGTTCAAAAGCCAAAAATTTCAAAACAGATAGATTCACTGAATGATGAAATCTGATTCCCCCTTTATATGGTCCGATTGCTGAGTTCATCTGAATCCTGAAACCTCTGTTAACGATGATCTCTCCCTTGTCATCTACCCATGGAACTCTAAATATAATAGATCGCTCTGGCTCAGCGATTCTAAGAAGTAAGTTTTTTCCATCATATTTCTTTTGTTTTGCAATAAAAGGAATCACCGTTTCTGCAAATTCTCTCACGGCCTGAAGAAATTCAGGCTCATTTGGATTTTTAGACTCTACAAGAGCCATAAACTCTTTTATTTTTTGTTTCATCATTTGAGATAATTGTTTCGCTATATTTTATTTTTACATCAATTAAACAAGAAAATACGTTTAAGAAAACGTTTTCGTTATTCAAACAAAGGTAAATCAAAATCATAATTCAAAAATTAATTTTATAACAATTTTACCAGAATTACATATTATTTAAACAAAACACAATTGCCCTTTTGGTATAATTATTTTCTAATTTAAAGTCAATATTTATTATTAGTTTTTTAAGTATTTTGTTAGTTAATTTTTAATTACACATTAATTTTTCAAATAGGGTATGTTTTTTATATATTTGTCGATGATTTGAAAGCCCAAAAACTCATGTTCAAGCAAATAGCCTTAACTTTTTTTACAATATTTGGTATTTCCACGGTATCAAATGCGCAATTAGCCCATGAAATTGGGTTTATATTTGGCCCAGTCGCCTTTCAGTCCGACTATGGCCAGCGACACGATAATTCTACAAATTTTGGAAATTCCGGATTTGGATTTGGCGCAGTTCACTGGCTGAATTTTTCATCAGCCGCAAATGGAAATGAATATTTCAATGAACATTTTAAGATTCGTTCTGAGATTTCGTTCAGTATAACCAATTTTCAGCATTATGGCCGTTGGGTAGAAGGAAAACCTTCTGTAACCAAAGAAAAGCTAAAAGCTATGAGCGGAAAAACTAATCTGATAAACATCGGTACCCAATTAAACTTTTCGCCTTTTACAACAATTCATGAATTCGAAAAAAATGTTGGAAGTTTCTATCCTTATTTAAGTATAGGTGTTATGGCAAGTTATTATAATACCGAAGCTAATTCTTCTCTTGGTCGATTGGGTGTTCCTGCTACAACTCCGGATAAATATTTGGTACCTTCAGAAGGAAATCAATATGGTTTTACAACAGAAGGTGGTTTTACAATTTCTGCCCTTCTTGGTGTTGGCGTTCAATATAAATTAGACGAAATGAATGATTTACTTTTTGAAGTACGCTATCAGGGATTCAATTCAGACTGGATTGACGGATTAAATCCAAATAGAGATCTTTTCAAAGAAAATAAAGCAAAAGACTCTCAGGTATGGTTTAATTTTGGATATTCACATTATTTGGAGTTCTAATAAACCTAATAATATAAACAAACCCCAATTCTTTCGAATTGGGGTTTTGCTTTTTTATGATAAAGCCTGTTCTAAATCGGCTATTAAATCTTCAGCATCTTCAATACCAACGCTTAGGCGAACCAAGTCGTCTGTAATTCCAACTTCTGCCCTTTTATCTGCCGGAATTGAAGCATGGGTCATCAAAGCGGGATGATTCGCCAATGATTCTACACCGCCTAAAGATTCGGCCAGCGTAAATACTTTCAGTTTTTCTAAAAATGAAATTGAGTCTTCCTTTTTGCCTGATACAAATGTAAAAGACACCATTCCGCCAAATGCCTTCATTTGTTTTTTCGCAATTTCATGAAACGGATGACTTGCTAGTCCAGGATAATAAACCGTTTTAATTTTTGGATGGTTGCTTAAAAATTCTACTACCTTCTCGCCATTTTCACAATGCCTCTGTACTCTTAACGAAAGTGTTTTAATTCCTCTTAAAACCAGGAAACTATCCATTGGTCCCAATGTTGCCCCTGTTGCAAATTGCTGAAAATGCAATTGTTCTCCCAAAGCCTCATCTTTTACAATTAAAGCTCCGGCAATAACATCTGAGTGACCACCTAAATATTTTGTTGCCGAATGCATAACGATATCTGCTCCAAAATCAAGAGGCTTTTGCAGATATGGTGTTGCGAAAGTATTATCAACTGCCAGCCATACCTTATTTTCTTTTGTTATCTTAGCAATTTCCTGAATATCGGCCAATTTCATTAACGGATTTGTTGGTGTTTCGACCCAAATCAATTTTGTGTTTTCATTAATTAATGACTTCAATTTTTCAATATCTGTCATATCAACAAAATGGAATTTAATCCCTGAATCTTTATAAACTTTTGAAAACATCCTATAGGTACCTCCATACAAATCATCCATTGCGATAACCTCACCACCGGCTTTAAAAGATCTCAAAATACAATCTGTAGCTGCCAAACCAGATGAAAAAGCCAGTCCGCGAGTACCGTTTTCGATACTTGCCAATGCATTTTCTAAAGCTGTTCGCGTTGGATTTGAAGCCCGACTATACTCATAGTCTCCCAATGGCTGTCCCGGACTTGTCTGAACAAAAGTTGAAGTTTGATATACCGGAGGCATAACCGCTCCTGTGCTCGGGTCATGATGCTGACCGCCGTGTATTACTTTAGTATTGAATTTCATATCGTGAAAATTTATTTATCAAGTGTATTCTATTCTTATATAAGAAAACTTCTTATTGTCGTTATTTTCATATGATTTATGTTTTAAAAAATCGTAATTTTAGAATACAAATTTACCTTTTAATTTATTTTAATTCCTGTGTTACACTTTACCTTTTAATATAATTAACACTTTCTGACATGAAACATTATACTATACTCGTTTTTTTATTTCTGACACTGACGAGCTGCAATAAGGAACTATCATTTGAAAATGAAACATTTGAAAAAGAATCCAAAATACCCTGCAAAAAAGATTGTCCTAAAATTACACTTGATGTGCCTGTCGCTAAAAATATTCCTGTAGTAGCAGACAGTATCAACAAAAAGATATTAAGTGTTTTAAAAGAAATCATTTATTTTGGAGAAAAACCTTCAGATGCTAAAGATTACAATAGTCTGGCTGATTCTTTTATTGCTTCCTACGAAGAAATGCATAAAAAGTTTCCTGGCGAAACATATGGATGGGAAGCTAAAGTTAAAGGAAATGTCGAATATCAATCTGATCAGATATTAAACATAAAACTGGATCATTATACATTTACAGGTGGCGCTCATGGCTACCAGGGATTTCGTTCTCTAATATTCAACCCAAATACCGGAAAAACCATTTTTTGCGATGAATTATTCAAAAACGAAAAAGAATTTAAGGCTTTCGCCGAAAAAGAATTCCGAAACAAATATAAAATTCCATCTAAATCAAATATTAATGCAACAGGATTAATGTTTGAAAATGATAAATTTCAATTACCCCAAAACATATTTTATACTGATGAAGGATTACTGCTTTATTACAATTCTTATGAAGCTGCTTCATATGCTGATGGCCCGAAAGAAATTTTATTCCCTTATGATAAAATCAGTAAATATTTGAAATTTCAATAATTTATTTTGATGTAGATGAAGCTTGAAATTATTCAAAATTATATATTCTTTGAGGTAGTCGCACTGCTGTGCGCCTCTACGGAAAACCTTTGCTACTTTGTTCCTCTAAACCTTTGAACCTTTCTCTCACTGAACATCATATTTCATTTTGCGTAAAATTCGCAATGCTTCCTTAAATGACAGATATACTTGTCCAAAGGGTTTTAAAAGCAATTTGGCATCAATTAGTTTTTGTTTGGCATCATCAAAACCATTCAAATAACAGATCATAAAAGTAGACGGCAGATTTTCCAGATCTTTAAATTCCCTTTCTGATAAGGTAAGGCCTTTTTGGAGTTTTTGAAGCAAGGCTATATTCGAATTATAAATATGAAACAACATTCGCCTATTGAATTCCGGAGGCTGAAAAAGCATTTCACGATCGATTTTATAATATCCGTTATCAAAAAAATGAATAGTCTGTTTTTCTAAAGGATAGTAGCTGGTTTTGTCATTTAAACCTAACGGAACATATTCGGTTATGGTAAAACTATCGTCATCAAAAACAATGGTTACAACATCCTGTGCCGAATAAAAAAGTTTAATCTGTTCGTTAATCAATTCAATATCTACTCGCGAAAGAAAGGTTTTGTCTCTTGATTTTTTAGGCACTCCAGCCCAGCAAATCACAAACAACTCTTTAAAAACACGATATTTAGGCGACATATCCTTATGTCTGTAATTCATAAAATCAAATACCCCGTCAAGTGTATATTGAATACTGTTTCGGGAATTGTTTTCGATTCCTATAACAGTTTCAGTATTCTGGTAATTTTTTTCAATTTCACCTTCTACCGGAACCGAATTACTGCCACGCCTTATAAAAACACTATTGGCAAGAATGGTATGAATTCCTTTTTTGAAATGCGAAATTTTACTTTTAGGTTTAATCGTAACCAATCCGATTACTTTATCTTTTGGAAGATTTGGAAAGGGGACATTTTCATACTGAATTTTGGGAGGATTTTCTAAAAAAGCATTGACCAGATTTTGTATTCGGCTGTCATCAAAGAAATCATCACCAACAATCTCGTTATCCTGATCTTCAACACCAACAACGATATAAGAATTATTAGTTGGGTTTGAATTGGATAAAGCGCAAATATGCTTTAGAAATTTGCTTTTTCCTTCACGAGAGTGTAAATTCAACTGCCTTTTTTTGTCATAAAAACTGCTCTCATCATTATGAGCGAGTAGGTTTTTTATTAAAAGGCGTTTATTAATCATACTTTAAGGTTATTTTGCTACGACCCGAGAAATAGCAAAACAGGCGAAGCAATTACACTATTTTAAACGTAAAAGAGACGCACTACTGTGCGCCTCTGAAAGATTTAACCTAAATATTTTTCTTGACGATCGTTGACGAAGCTTGCGCAGTGCTCATCACAACTAAATCCGCAATATTAACATGATAAGGTCTTGAAACTACAAAATGAATAATATCAGCAATATCTTCTGCCTGCAAAGGTTCAAAACCTTTATAAACATTAGAAGCTCTCTCTATATCTCCTTTAAAACGTACTTGGCTAAACTCTGTTGCAACCAATCCGGGATGAATCCCGCCTACTTTAATTCCAAACGGATTCAAATCGATTCGCATTCCCTGAGTTATGGCATCCACTGCATGTTTAGATCCGCAATACACATTTCCGTTTGGATACACTTCTTTTGCCGCTGTTGATCCAATATTGATGATATGTCCCGATTTTCTTTCTGTCATTTGCGGAATAATGGCTTTTGAAACATACAAAAGTCCTTTTACGTTTATATCAATCATGGCCTCCCAATCATCAACATCGCCATTCTGAATTGGATCTAGCCCATGTGCGTTTCCTGCATTATTAATTAAAACATCAATCTTCAAAAAAGATTCCGGCAATGAATTTATACTTTCAAAAACAGTATTTTTATCCCGCACATCAAAGTTCAAAGAATATACTTCTGTATACTCTGAAAGTTCTTTTTCTAGTTCTGTTAACCGTTCTTTTCGCCTTCCGCAAATGATAATTCTATAGTGATTTTGTGCAAATATTTGAGCTGTTGCTTTACCAATTCCACTTGTAGCACCGGTAATTAAAACTGTTTTTTTCATTCTGATATTTTTCTTTTTCTTACCATAAATTAGCAATTATCACAGTATTTTTTCATTATAAAAAAACACTTTTAAACTGCAGTTATTATTCGTTTTTTTTCAAAACCTCAGTCTTAATTATCTGAAATTATTGGGAATTATAAAATTTTAAAACTTCATTTTGTCTATTATTTTTAATGATGCCTTTTAAGCTCTTTTAACATAATCATTAAAGTTCTTAAAAATATAAAAATAGAATCACAATTCGTCCTTAAAATTAGAGGATTGATTGAAGTTTTAACCATTTTTTAACATCTTCCTTCTCAAAAAATATTCAATTTGCACTCTCAAAAGTTAGGCATAAAAATCAACGGTTTAAAAAGGTTTAAAAATATTTATATGGAAGAAAATACAACGACTTTAGACATTAGGGCGATAAATGAAAAAATTGAAAGAGAAAGTGCTTTTATAGACCTTCTTACAATGGAAATGAACAAAGTTATTGTGGGTCAGAAACATATGGTCGAGCGTTTATTGATCGGACTTTTAGGACAAGGACATATTCTACTGGAAGGTGTTCCGGGCTTAGCCAAAACTTTAGCGATAAATACCTTGTCGCAAGCTGTTCAGGGTTCTTTCAGCCGTATCCAGTTTACTCCGGACTTATTACCTGCCGATGTTGTAGGAACCATGATTTACAACATCAAGGC
>CBFGNY010000045.1:0-25086 GCA_965650235.1 uncultured Flavobacterium sp.
AGATTGGTAACGTATGGGTGCATATACTTCAACCTGATCAACGGGAAAATCCAACTTAAGATGAAGCTTATGATTCGCTTTTGACATGTACGATTTTAATACCGGGTCATATTTAGGAGTTCCTTCATAGAGGCTGCTGTTGTCTAATTCGCGCAGACAGCAGTTAAGCAAAATAGTGAATGTAATATGCACTGCTTCCTGAGCGATTTCTTTAGGATAAGATGTATTCATTTCCATGTTTTTTTATGATTGAAAGGATATTGTTGATATGTGCTATAGTCGTTAATGGGTTTAAAATGGTGAATTTCAGGTAAAAAGTGTCATTTACTTTTGTACTGGCTACCAAAACTTCTCCATTAAAAAACATTTTCTTTTTTATATACTGATTCATTTTACAGCTATCGCCCTGCCAACCGGATGGGTTATATCTGAATACCAAAACACTCAAATCTGAATCCGTTAAAAGTTCAAAATCTTTGTCGGAATCAAGTATTTCGACAGTTTCTCGGGCAGTTTCAATAATAGTTTCGGTAAATTGGCCCAGTTTAGTTCTGCCCATATAACGCAGCGTACACCATAATTTCAAAGCGTCAAAACGTCGTGTACTTTGTAGCAGCGACTTATTAATTTGGGCTGGTAATTCATCGTAATCCTGTTCCTTTGGATTGAGATAATCTGCATGGTGTTTTATAATGTGAAGATGCTGTTTATTTCTCACCATAAAAGCACTACTGCAAATAGGCTGGAAAAAAGATTTATGGTAATCTATAGTTACAGAATCAGCTTGTTCTATGCCGTTTAATAAAGGTTTGTACTTATCGGTAAGTAATAATCCGCAGCCATAGGCGGCATCAACATGAAGCCATAATTCATGCTCTTTTGCCAGAATGGCTATATCAGAAAGTGGATCAATATTACCAAAATCAGTTGTTCCTGCAGTGGCTACAATAGCAACAGGGATATTGCCTTTTTTCTTTTCTTCAATAATGGCTTCTTTTAATCTTTCAGCATCCATTCGATATCGATTGTCTGTAGCTACCTGAATAATGGATTGCTCCCCTAAACCAAGAATAGCAGCATTTTTTTGATTACTGAAATGAGATTTTTCAGAAACAAAAATTCGAAATTTACTGGAATCCGGAGGACATCCATTTAATTTGATATTCCAATTCAGATATTTTAAAGCAAAATAATCTCTTGCCAGAAGCAGTCCCATAAGGTTACTTTGCGACCCTCCGGCGGTAAAAATACCATCACAATCTTCACGATAACCAATCTGTTGTCCTGTCCAGGCAATCAATTTTCGTTCTATAAATGTTCCGCCGGCGCTTTGATCATAAGTATCCTGTGATGAATTAATAGCGCTTATCAACACATCGGCAGCTAAAGCAGGAATAACTACAGGACAGTTTAAATGCGCTATATATTCCGGTAAATGAAAAGCCGTTGCATGATTAACATACAGCTCATCTATTTCATCCCAAAGTCTTTCATAATTCTTCAGAGGCAAATCTAAGTTTACTGCTTCTACTTTATTTTTTATTTCTTCGGGCGTAATGCCGCTAAAGGGGATTTTAGTATTTTCCAGAAAACCGGAAACACGTTTCTGTACCAAGGCTATTGCGTTTGTATACTCGGCCTCGGATTTTTCATGAAAAATATCCTGATAAAAATTGTCGCTGGAGCTTTCGATTAAGACATCCTGATCATTGTCTAATAGGTTTTGCATAATTATTAATTTTAAAATTGAGGTTTATTTAAAATAAGTTACTTTATTAGAAATAGGGGTTCTTTTCTTCTTTGATGGTTCGATATCTTCGGGATAATATCCAACATAAATCAACCCGAGTGATTTTTCATTTTCTGACAGATCGAATTGCTTTACATAATCAATCGCACCTGCAGATGTACTCCAGTAACTTCCAATATCAAAGGCTGTACAAGTGAGTGCAATATTCTGGACTGCCGAAGAAACTGCAGCTACTTCCTCCCATTCCGGCAAGTTTATTTTAAGGTTTCGAACCATCACTACTCCAATTACACAGGCGGAATTTAGAGGGTACTTTTTAAGCTGGTTGTATTTTTCTGTTGCCTCATCTTCAGCATAATTTTTAAAATAAAAATCCTTGTAGTATTCCGCCAGAAACAGTCCTAACTTTTTTAAATAGCTATCCTTAAAAACAATAAATCTCCAGGGCTCTGTCATTTTATGTGTAGGTGCATAAGTCGCATTTATTAAAATTTCATTTAATAAATCGTCAGGAATATTTTGCTTAAAAAACTCATCAGCATATATACTTCTTCGATTTCTTATATTTTGAGATATTTTGTTTTCCATATTGTATTGCGGATATAATTTAATAGTAATATACTTTGTAAATTAAAATTTAGATTCTTGTTTACTTTCAAGGTTTTTTTTATTGAATTATGATTTCATTTTGATCAATCAATAAATGATTTATAAAAAGTTATAAATACCACATAAAACACTAAATAACAACAATATACCATTCATTTAAAAAAAGAATATTGAATATTTTTTTTAAATAAAAATCACTTTTTTATTGTTATTTAGATTAAATTAAAATAACTTTGGCTGTCTATTCTTATTAAATCTAAATTAAAACAAACTTAAAAACATTAGTTTAAATAAGCTAAGAAAATTCGTAAAATTATTAAAATATTTTATAAACAATTGAATATAAGATACTTACAAAGTGTTTTTTGAACAAATAATTTTTAATTTATTAACATTACCAAAATTTTAAAAAATGGAAATTCAAACCCTTAATTTGCCTTATCCCGAGCCGTCTTTAACTGAATTGTATACTAAAAAGACTTATTCGCCACCCTTACAACCGTTAATCATACACGTGACTAACAGAGAAAGAAATATTATAATGAACGTTTGCGATTTGCTGGAAAAATCTTTTGATACTTATGAAAATAAAGAGTACCTGGCAGACCTGCATTTACATGCTTATCAGTTACTTCCTGACAGAATATCAAAAATTTTATGCAAGTTTGGTTCAGATTTTAGTTCAGAACAATACGGGGCAGTTGTGTTTAGAGGCCTGGTAGATGTAAATCAGGATGCTCTTGGTCCTACCCCAAAAAATTGGCAGCAAGCGGATCATAGTAAACTAAATAAATATGGTTTTATCTGTTCACTATTACACGGGGCAGTACCATCAAAACCCGTTCAGTACTATGCGCAACGAAAAGGCGGAGGATTACTGCATCCAATTATTCCTGACGAAAGTATGAGTATGACACAAACGGGATCTGGGTCAAAAACGGATTTATATGTTCATACAGAAGATGCTTTTTTACTAAATCAGGCTGATTTCTTAAGCTTTCTCTATCTAAGAAATGAAGAAAAAGTACCTTCTTCTTTGTATTCAATTCGGTCACATGGCAAAATAAATTCAACTTTAGAAAAACTCTTTGAGCCTATTTATACTTGCCCAAAGGATGCCAATTTTGGAGAAGAAGCCACAAAAAACCAAACAAGAGTGCCACTGCTTTATGGAAATAGAGAAATGCCTTTTATTCGATTTGATGCAGCCGAACAAATTTTTAATGAGAATGCAGGTCAAAAAGAAGAGGCATTGTCAAACTTAAAGCAATTCTGGAATGAAGCAAAACCACTAATTTATACCGAATATATTCCTGATGAAGGCGATCTTGTTTTTGTAAACAATCATTTATGCGCTCATGGACGCAGTTCATTTACTGCAGGCCAGCGTATTGAAGACGGTAAAGTGATACTATGCGAACGCCGACAGATGTTAAGAATGATGAGTAAAACAAATCTTATCCAAATTAGATCATACACCCGCACCGAGGATCCTTATTTTATAATGGAAGATCATTTAGGGACAGTATATGGAAAATCTGATATTTAGATAACCATAAAAATTATAATAATGAGGACGTATAAATAGCATTGCTTGCTTTTTTTTAAAGTCTAACTCAAGGAGTATATGTGTTTTAAACTCAAAAAAACAGGCAAAATTGCCTGTTTTTTGAGTTTAATTTATTCTCTTTGCGGGCACAAATTACAAATCTGCGTTATGGGTATTAAAGCTTATACTGCTTCGACTAAATTACGGTAATCGTATTTTTTATACTTCTCAACATTTTTCTTTTCCTTATTTAATTCGATCAGCTCATTCTTTATTTGAACTCTATACCAATATTCAGGTTTAGTGTGAGAAAAACAACTTAACTTTAAAACTAACTCTGCATTAAGTTTTCTTACTCCAGTTAAATATTTATGAAGATTACTATCTTCCATACCAAAATAAGTTGCTAGTTGCTTTTTAGTTAATTTAAGGACTTTCAAATACATTTTAACAAAATCAAGTACCTTTAAAACTTCAATATCATCTCTTTCGTTCTGAATATAATCTTCTAATTTATACTGAATAGAAAGCAATTGATTTGTTAATATTCTTTCTTTGGATTGTTTAGAAGAATGCAATAAAATAGCTTGCTTAACATCTTCTCTCTTCTTGTCATTCCAAATATCTTCAAATTTAATTTCTTTATTTTTCATATTAATTAATCTAAAAACTCGGTTATTAATTTTTGCCCTCCTTCAGGAGGAATAAGCATAGTCGTACTATCTCCTAATCGTACGGCATTATATTTTGTTGAATACACTTTCATTAATTTAGTTTCATCTTCTATACTTTCTTCTAAAACATCAAAAGCTAACCAACCTTGAAAATGATCTTCACCATTCATAAAACTCAGCCTGCAGGCAAAAGCAATTAAACAACCTGCAACATTATCATATTCTTTTACTGTACCAACATTATGAGGTGCTACTTCAATAAAAGCCATATAAGGCTCAACTTTATCTCTCATTTCAAATGATAGACAGCCTTCAATTCTTTCAGAAGTTTCCTCAGAAACCAAAACATAAGTTTCAAAGTTCTTTTTCTTTAAATGCTTAGGGAAATCAAATCTCCATCCATCAACTACAGAAGGAAGGCTTACTTTCAATAATTTTGCATTTGAAATTTTAGCATCAACTAATATATTTCCTTCAATTTTTAATATTTTTACATTCATTATTTGAATCGATTCGTCATACAAATATACAAATTAATTATACAAATTGTATAATTAATTTACGCCTTTATTTTAATATTTCTTTTCTCTACTAAAATTATATACTTGAAAAATAGCGGTTAATCAGCTCAAGCTTTTCCAAACATTTTACCTCAATTATTTCTCAGTAGTCCCTGTTCATCTGTGCTCTGCCAGTTCCTGAACTTTTTCATGGGTTAGTTAAACTAAATATAGTAACTACAAAAAACGACCTTTTTTATTAAATTCTAGTGAAATAGACATTCTAATATCTCTTAAACACACCAAGTAAAGGACTTTTTAAACAGGAAATCTATGTTAAATTTGGCTTTAACCATAGGTTGTTAAGCTCAATTGACGGGAAAAAAATATGATACAAATAATCATTCAATATTTACTAAAGGTTCTGATGTATTGATTTTTACCTTGGTTTAGGGTTAGGAAGTAATGGGCCACTAAAAGTGGATTTATATTTGAAGTTTAACGCTGGTATGGCGAAACTATTATTTAATGCCAATAAGACTGATCACGAGCATGTTGGGAGATTAGGTATTCATTTAGGCTATAGGTTTAAAACAATAATTTAATAAAAACGTCTTTAAACCTAACTTTTGAATCCACCATAAAACAATCAGACAGATTTATCAATACTGCTATTTTATAAAAACAAAAAGTGCTCGAATATCGAGCACTTTGTTTTCCATAATTTTTTATAAATTGAATACCTAAATTTTGCTCTGATTGCAATTTCAAAAACTAAACTAAAAATTATTTATAGAGTGTTATCGTATCAGTTAGATTTTCTTTATTAATAAATGCGGTAATATATTCCTGCACTTCATTAGTAGATTCTAAGGATGTTTCAAATGAATTAATATGAAACTCATCATCCTGATCCAGAATATGTATTATTTCTGTATAACCTTTAGAAATTAAACTTCCCTTCAATCTAATTATATTCAACTGCTGCTGACCATTTAACTCCTTACGAACTTTTAGTTTTATAGCTTTATCCATAGTGAAAATTTTTAAATTAATAAGCCGTTAATTAATTCAAATATACTATTAATTAATCTAAAAACAATCATTACAAATACGCTATAAAACATTATTTATCAACACATTAATAACAATTAAATAAGAATAAATTATTCTTAAATTCCCCATAAAAACTATTAAAATTACAGATCTAAGAATCAAATTGATACTTTTTTATATTAACTTTTAAAAATTGTTTCCTGAAGTTCTTCGAGAGATTTTCCTTTAGTTTCCGGCATCATAAAAATTACGAAAAGCAATTGAAATATCATCATAACAGTAAAAATGAAAAACACTACTCCGGCACCAATTGTCGAAAATAAAAAAGGGATCATCGATGGAATAATAGCTGCCAAAACCCAATGTGTAGACGAACCAAATGCCTGACCGCTTGCTCTTAAATGATTGGGGAAAATTTCAGAAATAAAAACCCAAATCACTGCGCCTTGTCCTATCGCATGCGAAGCAATAAACAAAAACAGAAAGATGGGAACCTGCATGCCCTGCCATTTTAAGAAAAAAGCAATTGATACAAGTCCAAGTGAAATAATATAACCGATAGAGCCAATAAACATCAATACTTTTCTTCCTAAGACATCAATTAAAAAAACTCCAAAAAGAGTAAAGACAAGATTCGTAATCCCAATCCCTACACTGCTCATAAGTGCTGCGCTTTCTTCTAATCCTGCCTCGGCAAAAATCCTGGGGGCATAGTATAAAAAAGCATTTATACCTGAAAACTGATTAAACAGTGCTATTAAAAAAGCCAATATTAAGGGAAACCTGTATTTCTTTAAAAATATTGTTTCTCCTTTTATAGCTTCGTTTTCGTTTTCACCAATATGCATTTCCTGCATTAAATCTTCGATTTTGGCTTTAGGATCAATTTTCTGTAAAATAACCTCAGCCTCTGCAATTCTTGATTTTGATAGCAGCCACCTTGGACTTTCCGGAATAGTAAAAACAATAATGGTGTAAAAAAATGCCGGAAAAGCCATGATCCCAACCATCCATCGCCATGCATTTTCACCCACATCTCTCAACAAATAATTAGACAGAAAGGCAATCAAAATTCCTAAGACAATATTAAACTGATACAGTGAAACTAATCTTCCCCTGTCTTTTGCAGGAGCAATTTCAGAAACATAGGCGGGTGCCGCAATAGTTGATGCCCCAATTCCTAATCCGCCTAAAAAGCGAAAGAATGCAAAAGTCCACGGCCCATTTGCAAAAGCCGAACCAATTGCAGATCCTAAAAATAGAATTCCAATCCAGATTAGTGTTTTTTTTCTGCCTAAAACATTGGTTGGAATGCCTCCAAAAATGGCTCCCAGAACAGTTCCCCATAACGCCATTGCCATTACTACAGATCCATGAAAAACATCTGAAGTATGCCATAATTCCTGTAATTTCTTATCGGCACCGGAAATTACAACGGTATCAAATCCAAACAAGAAGCCTGCTAAGGCGGCCGTAATAGACCAAATAAGTACTTTATTCATATAGTATTTATTAAATTTGACAAAAAAATGAAAACCTTAAATAATTTAAACGCAGGAAAACGATAGTCATTAAATTATATAATATTGTTATGCCCTGACTTCAAAAAAAATCCCACACCTATTAATTATGGAACTATAACTAATTTTTCTGTAATGAACTTGAGTACGCTTATAATAAATTTGTAATACACAATAGCAAGAACTAATAATAATTTAAAACAACAATATTATGGAAAAGCCAATTAACCACGAATATGGTCAAACAGATCCGGATATTATTGATCAAAATACGCTTATTGATGGTAATGATGTCCAAAGCGAAAATCTTTCTCCAGAGGATATTAACAAAGAAAGCAGAACAGAATTTGGAGAAAGCGATCCTGATTATATAGATCAAAATACCATTGTCGATAATGACAATTATGCAAGGGATGAAGATCCGTATCAATATCAGGAAGAATTCATTGAAGATCTTAAACATCCAAAAAGCGATTTCGAAACCAACAAAAATCAGAAATCAGAAAATATCCCGAATGAGGAACAAATCACAAATAAAAATGACACTAATACTAGTGACGAAGAGAAAAGTGATTTATACGACAAAGAGTAACCTAAATTATTATTACTCTATACAAAAGAGGCACATCGGATGCCTCTTTTTTGTATAATATCTGCTCTTAAATTTCTTCTAAAACTGCAGCCCAGCCGCCATTTCTTACCATTTTTACTTCAATAGCATCATTACTTTTTATATTATAAGTCTTTTTTCTATAATCCATTGCCTGATATCCTGCATTAATTCCGTCTTCAAATGAAATTACTTTATATGATTGTCCCGACTTTAAAAAGCTCATATCTAGTTTAAAAATTCTTTCTTTTTCTGCATTATTGGTAATTCCGCCAATAAACCATTTGGATCCTTTTCTTTTTGCAACAATAGCATATTCTCCAGTTTCGGCTTCTAAAGCTATGGTTTCATCCCATGTTGTAGGAACCGAGGTTATAAATTCGGTACATTCTTTTTCACGATAATAAAGTGTTGGATTATCGGCCAGCATCTGCAGACCACTTTCAAAAACTACAAACAAAGCAAGCTGATATGCTCTTGTACCAATACTGGCAGAGTTAGGTCTTTCAGATCTGTAAACTTCCGGCTGCATGCTGATCATCGCTCCCGGAGTATAATCCATAGGCCCCACGGCGTTACGCATAAAAGGCAGATACAAACTGTTATCAGGCCTGCAGCCTCCCATTTGTTCCATTCCCCTTACCCCTTCATAAGAAATTAAATTTGGATATTTGTATTCCAGCCCTGCCGGTTTGAACGCACCATGAAAATCCACTAATATTTGATATTTTGCTGCTTCCTTAACTACTTTTTCATAATAATTAACCATCACCTGATCACTGCGGTCCATAAAGTCAATTTTTACGCCGGCTACACCCCAATCTTTAAAGGTTTTAAAAAGTTCCATGTTTTTATCGACCGTAAGCCAGGTCAGCCATAGTACAATTCCAACCTCTTTTTCTTTACCGTATCGAATCAATTCCTGAACATCTACATCAGGATTAGGCGAATAAGGATCTGTTGTACTATTAGCCCAGCCTTCGTCCATAATGATGTATTTAATACCAAATTTTGAAGCAAAATCAATAAAATATTTATAGGTATTTAAATTATAGCCTGACACAAAATTCACATCGGGTCCATAGGGCGTCGCACCATTCCACCATTCCCAACTTGCTTGTCCGGGCTTTATCCATGAAGGGTCTTTAACCTCGCTTTTTGGTGCCAACTTTAATGTCATAGTATTCTCAATAAGCTGTTTGTCATTTTTAGTTATGACAAAATACCGCCATGGAAAACTTCTTGTTCCTGTTGTTTTTGCAATACAGGCAGCTTCTTTTAAAATTTTAAGGCTTCGGTCTCCGTCAGGGCCAAAATCTAAAGGTATTTTGGGAAATGTCGATACAACGCCGTTTCCTGTTCCTTTTACAAACATTGCCGGATAATCGGACAAGTCAGATTCGCTGATTAAGATCTTGTATTTCTTTTTGGAATCAACTAAGATTGGAAGTGTCGACATTTTATCGGAAGGCCTCCAGTCTTTTAGATTAATATGTGAATATTCTTCTTCATAAGCGGTTTTAAAACCTCCTGCCTGTTGTAAATGAAGCAAATAATCGTCCGGGAAGTTAACCGAAAAATCTTCGTTCATAACTTCAATATCCCCTTTTTTGGAAGTAATAAACCGGTACGCCACACCATCATCAAAAGCACGAAATTCAACTGAATAACTTCCTTTAAAATTCAAAAGCAAATAATTATAAGTATTGGCAACCGTTGAAAATTTAAGAGGAACAACAGGTTTTAGAACTTCATTTACTTTTCCTGTTTTACTGCCCGATAATTTAGGATTCACGCCTAAAGTTTCATTTTTCAGCATTAAGCCCAGTTGATTTTTTGAGGCTAACGACTCATTTTCTGCCAGAATCGAATAATAGATTTTATCGGTTAAATTGATCCGTATTTTTATTTCTCCATTGGGCGATGCCAGTTCAAAGTTTGTTTTTTGCGAATAGGTATTATAACCGAACAGAAACAATAAGCAAGCAAATAATTTTATAGGTTTCATGTAAAATCGTTTTATATGAATAGCGCCCCATGAAACGGGACGCTGTTTTATTTATATGATTTATTTGGTCATTACTTGTATTTCCCCACCATTTTTAAACAAATCGTGTGTAATAAAATAACCGTCAATTTTAGAACCGTTTACTTTAATAGCCTCTAAATTTCTCTTGCCATTCGGATTCTTAATTGTTACTTTTTTCCCTGAGGGTGTTGTCCATACTACTTCCTTAAAAATAGGCACAGTTACAATATATTCCGGATCAGCAGGAGATAGCGGGTAAAGTCCCAGTGCGGCAAACACATACCAGGAAGACATTTCACCCGCATCATCCATACCGCTCAGGGCAAGCTTTTCAGGACCAATTCCGTACATGGTCTCTAGTATTTCGTCGATTCTTTTTTGTGATTTTTCGGGTTTATTTACAAAATAATAGGAAAACGGAGCCTCATGAGCTGGCTGATTTCCATGACAATACTGTCCAATAAATCCGGATATATTCCAGGCAATATAACTCGGATTCCATGGTTTTGTAAACAATTCATCCAATTTGGCTTCAAAAGGTTTGTTGCCGCCATAAAGAGTAACTAATCCGGGCATATCATGGGGCACATAAAAAGATACATTCCACGCATTGGCTTCCCTGTACATGTATTCATAGTACGGAAATTCAGGATTAAAAGGCGTAACCCATTTTCTATCGGCAAGTTTTCCTCTCATAAAAGTGGTCGATTTGTCAAATACGTTTGCATAATTTTTAGAACGTTTAACCAAATCATTATAATGCTCGGTATCATTCAGTTCCTTAGCTAATAACGAAAGTGCGTGATCATCGTAAGCATATTCCAAAGTTTTAGTAACACCTGCATTACCTTTGGTTTCTATTTTGGGATCTTTAATATCTTGTTCCGGCACATATCCCTTTGCAATATATTCTGCAATGTGAGGTCTTGTTCCGCCTTCTTTGTACGCGTTGTTCAATAATAACTCGTAGGCTTTTTTTACATCATAATTTCTGATTCCACGCATGTAAGAACCTGCAATAAAAGATGCGGCGTGATCTCCGTGGAAGAATGTGGGCATAAAACCTTTAATTTCTCCTTCGTTAATCATCGAACTGATAATATCAGCAGTAACATTCGGGGAAAAAATGCTTAGCAGAACCAGTTTATTTCGGTAATCATCCCACAATGAAGGAAGTGTGTAATAATGATAATTCTCTTTTCGAACTTTCCCAGCTTCATCGGTAAACTGGCCATTTACATCGCTTCGTAAAGCAGGCCATAAAAATGAGCGGTACAACATACTGTAAAACATTACATTCTGCTGGTCGTTGCCGCCTTTTACCTGAATTTTGGAAAGCAGTTTTTCCCACTCTGTACTTCCCTCTTCAAAAACTTTCGTGAGGTTTTTATTCCCTACTTCAGCTTTCAGATTTTCAGCTGCATTTTGTACACTGACAAACGATAAGGCAATTTTAACCGTAACGGGTTTCGAATCGCCGTCTTTAATATTTACTAAGGTGTAACCACCGCTTTTAGCAATATCTTTAGTGTCCAGTTTTTCAATCGGACTGCTCAAAGTCGCATAAAAGTATATTTTTTCACCACCCGTTCTTTGAAAACCGCTGACTGCATTAGAACCTTCCTGTTTGATTTGCCAGTCATCTACACGGTTATTCGCTTTTCCGAGATCAAAAAGCACTTTTCTTCCTTTGTTGTTTTTAAAAGTATATTCATGTACACCGCAACGCAAGGTTGAAGTTAGTTTTACCTGTACATCATAATCCTTTAAATATACTTCATAGTAAGCCGGACTTGCTTTTTCCTGGTCATGACTGAAAGACGATTTGTATGGGAAAGTTGCAACGCCAGAAACGGGCAAAAGCGGAATATGGCAAAGATTCCAATGTCCTTTATTCGTATGTGTGAATCCTAAAATCTCAGTATCTTCATACTCGTATCCTGCGCCCGATCTGTATTTTGTCATCGGACTTAACTGTACCATTGCATTCGGTACAGAGGATCCCGGAAAAACCAATCCTGCCCACACACGCATATCAGCTGGCGGAGTGTATCCAATTATTTTGGTATCCAGCAATGGCGCTGTCCCAATAAACGGATTTACCAATGCTGTATATTTTCCTTTTGCAAGACCTCCGCCGGATTTTTGAGCCGCTACATTAAGGCTAAAAATGGACATAGAAAGGACTGCAAGAACTATATTCTTGTGAAATTTTATCATTTTACAAAAAATTAAAAACGGTTAAAAACTATAGCTGAAGCAATTTTGGATTCTTTTTATAGGTATCCCACAAGAGTTCGCCAAAGAGTGTATTGGTCCAGGCAAACCAGGATCTTGTAAAGTTTTTGGCATCGTCTTTATGGAATGCTTCGTGCATGAAACCAGTATCGCCATGAGATGCTTTAAGCATTCTGATACATTCTTTTATTTCCTTTTGATCAGAAGTGGTATAAGCCCTCATAACAAGTGACATTGGCCAGATCATATCCATCCCTACGTGTGGTCCTCCAACCCCTTCAGCTACTTTTCCTTTAAAGAAAAAAGGATTATCCTCTGAAAGAATAAATTTTCTGGTGTTTTGATACGTTGGATCATTCACATCGATTGCATCTAAATAAGGCAAACTCAATAAACTTGGTACATTGGAATCATCCATAAGCAAGTGACCTCCAAAACCATCTACTTCAAATGCAAAAATATCTCCGTATTTAGGATGTTTAACCACTGCATATTCTTTAATAGCTTTTTCAACTTCACTTCCTAAAGCTCTTAATTCTTTTGCCGTGGCTGTATCTTTTTTTATGGTTTCCAACATTTCTGCGGCCTGATTCATACTGGCTACAATAAAAAAGTTAGATGGAATAAGGAAAGAAAAAACAGTTGCATCGTCACTTGGCCTGAATGCTGAGCAAACCAGACCAACTGGTTTCACAGGATATCCATATCCTTTTAATGGCCTTGTATCAGTAGCAAACTGTGTCGTTCTTTGAAAAGTATATGGATTTGTACCGTGTTTTTGCTGTTGATCTCTGAAAACTTTAAGTGTTTCTTTGATTGCTTTTACCCAATTTTCATCAAATGGTGCAATATCTCCGGTATTTTTCCAGTAATTGTAAGCCAGTCTGATTGGGTAACAAAGTGAATCAATTTCGTATTTTCTTTCGTGAACTCCGGGTTTCATATCGGTGTGATCTGTTGTCCACTCCCCTTTTTTGTTCGGATCATTATAAAATGCATTGGCATATGGATCTTTCAAAATATATTCTGTCTGTCTGTTGATAACACCGGCAATCAGATTTTTTAATTTTGAATCTTTAGCTGCAAATGCCATGTAAGGCCAGACCTGTGCAGAACTGTCCCTAAGCCACATCGCATCGATATCACCTGTAATGACATAGGTATCCGGTCTGCCATTTTTTTGAGAGTAGGTTACCGTGGTATCAAGCGTATTAGGAAAACAGTTATTGAACAGCCATCCTAATTCTTTGTCTTTTACGTTCTTTTGAAATTCAGCAATTGTCTTTTCAATAAATTCACTTTCAAAATTTCTATTGTTTTTTGCAACTCTCACAACCGGAAAATCAATAATCGCTTTTGTACCGGCTATTATTTCCATAGGATCGATAAGGGCTAAACTGCTAAATAAAACAGTGTTCTGGATAAATTTTCTTCTTTGCATCGTGGTATTTTTTAAATTATACAGGCAGAAACCTTTTGTTATTCGTTTGTTAGTGAGTAAGGAGCATCTTCTTTAGTGATGCCTCTCTTAAGATTTGGTGTTGATGACATATCAAAATCCAATGTTGCACCATTCATAAGCTCGGAGTGGCTGAGCCAATTCCTGGTATATTTTTCTCCGTTCAATTTCATTTCTTTGATATATCTATATTGATCGCTGTTTGCGTCAGCGTTGATCTCTATTTTTTTACCATTTTCAAGCTGAATGGTTGCTTTTTTGAATAATGGAGCACCCATAACATATTGATCTGAAGCCGGAGTTACAGGATAAAACCCAAGAGATGAGAAAACATACCAGGCTGATGTTTGTCCGTTGTCTTCATCTCCGCAATATCCATCCGGTGTGGCATGGTACATTCTGTTCATGGTTTCGCGTACCCAATATTGTGCTTTCCAGGGTTCTCCTGCATAATTATAAAGATAGATCATGTGCTGGATAGGCTGATTTCCGTGTGCATACTGTCCCATATTGGCAATCTGCATTTCTCTCATTTCGTGGATTACACCACCACTGAAATTTAACCCGAAAATTGGAGGTAAAGAAAAAACCTTGTCCAATTGAGAATTAAACACCTGATTGCCGCCCATTAAATCTACTAAACCTTGTACATCATGAAAAACCGACCAGGAATAATGCCAGCTGTTGCCCTCGGTAAATCCATTGAACCACTGAAAAGGATCAAAAGGTTCCATGAATTTACCGTCCTTATTTTTAGGGCGCATTAAATTATATTTGGGGTCAAAAAGGTTCTTATAATTTAAACTGCGTTTTTTATATAAATCAATTTCTGATTGTGGTTTATTCAGGGCTTTTGCCAATTGATAAATTGCAAAATCATCGTATGCATATTCTAGTGTTCTCGCAGCGCTTTCATTCACAACATCATGAGGAACATATCCTAAAGTGTTATAAAAATCAACTCCTGCACGCCCAACTGCTTTTAACGGACCGGCATTATTGGCACCATGAATTACCGCTTTGTATAGATTTTCAATATCATAATTTTTTACTTTTCCGCTTTTTAAATATGCTTCGGCGACAACAGATGCCGAATTATTTCCGACCATGATATCCCGTAAACCCGGACTTGACCATTCAGGAAGCCAGCCACTTTCGTTATATGCATTCGAAAGTCCTTCCTGCATTTGTGTATTCAGTTCCGGATACATTAAATTTAAAAAAGGATATAAAGCTCTAAAAGTGTCCCAAAATCCTGTGTCAGCAAACATGTAGCCAGGCAACACTTTTCCGTTGTAAGGACTGTAATGAACGACATTTTTCTTTTTGTCAAATTCATAAAACTTTCTCGGAAAAAGTAGTGATCTGTAGAGGCAGGAATAAAAGGTTCCTATTTGGTCTGTTGTACCGCCTTCTACAGTTATTCTGCTTAGTTCTTTGTTCCAGATTTCTTTTCCTTTTTCCTTCAGCTCATCAAAATCATCTTTCCCAATTTCTTTCAAATTTATTTCAGCCTGTTCATGGCTTATAAATGATGATGCTACCTGAGCATTTACCTTTTCACCAGCTTTTGTTTTAAAACCAATTACAGCTCCTGCATGATCTTCATTCATTTCTAAAGCATTTCCTAAAACAGCTCCGTTAAAAGTGGAATTTACCTCAAAATCCTTGTCAAAAACAATTACAAAATAGTTTTTGAAGTTCAGGGGAACTCCTCCGCTGTTTTTAGTTGTATAACCAATAATTTTTCTTTTTGATGGAATGATTTTTACGTAAGATCCTTTGTCAAAAGCATCAACAACAACATACGCTTTATCTGTTTCCGGAAAAGTAAATCTAAATCTTGCAGCTCTTTCTGTTGGAGTGATTTCTGTCGTTACGTTATGGTCTGCCAGGTAAACACTGTAATAATAAGGCGTAACGGTTTCTGCTTTGTGTGAAAACCAGCTTTGCCTGTCTTCTTCCTTAAATTTCAATTCTCCGGTAACCGGCATTATGGAAAACTGACCGTAGTCATTCATCCATGGAGAAGGCTGGTGTGTTTGTTTGAAACCTTTAATTCGGTTTGACTTATAGGTATAGGCCCATCCATCGCCCATATTACCTGTTTGTGGCGTCCAGAAATTCATTCCCCATGGCATTGCTATCACTGGATAAGTATTTCCGTTTGAAATACCATAATCAGAATCGGTTCCCATTAAAGGATTTACCCAATCAACAGGCTGTTGTGGTGTAATGACTTGTGTATTTTGTGCACTAACTGCAATAAAGGCAAAAAGTACCAAGAGAAAGGTGTATTTACTTTTTATCAAAATTTACTTATTTAATAGAATTAATTACTTTTTTATTTATCTTGTTTACTTCAGAAAAATTCATTTTATCTACCTTACGATCGTAAGTCATAAAACCGTTTACTTCTCCTTCAACATCAGTTGTCTGTGTATATACCGCTGCCGAAAAACCAACTTTAGCCAACGCAATTAACTTATCAGCATATTCTTTGTATTTAGCTGTAGTCTCGTCAGTATTCTTGAACTGTGTGTAACCCCAATTCTTATCTGTTTGCCACAAATGACCCGTTACCGGAAGGCCTATTCCTCCGTATTCTCCCAAAACCGTGATTCTTTGGGCATCATACAATTTTAATTCAGGTCCCGGATAATGGTGAATATCTAAAATATCTCCCGTCTGAAAATGATTTCCTCCACTTGAAGAATTTACCAATCTGCCTGGATCATGATTCTTAGTCCACTCTGTAATTTCAACCGTTTTAAATTGTCCCCAAGCTTCGTTAAATGGCACCCAAACTACAATACTTGGATAAGAATACAAATAATCCATGATTTCTTTCCATTCTTTTCTGTAAATTTCCTCAGATTGTGCCGTTCTTTTTAATTCGTTTCCATCAAAATAGTTATGCATTTGCCAGATTGGACCTGCATCTCCGTTTGGCATATCCTGCCATACTAAAATACCCATTTTATCACAATGTGTATACCATCTTGCCGGTTCTACTTTAACGTGTTTCCGAATCATGTTAAAACCTAATTCTTTTGTTCTGACAATGTCATATTTTAATGCTTCATCTGTTGGAGCTGTGTACAATCCGTCAGGCCACCATCCCTGATCAAGCGGTCCAAACTGAAAGCAGTCTTTATTATTCAACTGCATTCTGACAATACCATTATCATCTCTTTTTGAAGAAATCTTGCGCATCGCAAAATAACTTTTTACCTCATCAACAATTTTGTCTTTGCTGATCAGCCTAACTTTAATATCATATAAAAATGGAGAATCAGGTGACCACAATTTTGGATTATTCAAAACAATATCAAGGGACTGACCCGCTTCTGCTTTTTCTGCTGCGATTGTATTTGTACCGTCAAATACTGTAATTTCTACAATATCTCCTGCAGCACTGCCTTCAATATCTGTTACTATATTAATTGTATTACGATCAATATCCGGAGTTGTCTTTAAATTGGTTATATGTTTTTTACTTACCGGTTCCAGCCAGACTGTTTGCCAGATTCCGGTAACTGGTGTGTACCAGATTGATTCCGGATTTTTAACCTGTTTTCCTCTTGGCTGCGGTCCGTCATTAGTGGGATCCCAAACCTTAACAACCAACTTTTGAGATTTACCATTCAGAAAGGGCGTAATATTAAAACTGAAAGGCGTATATCCTCCGGTATGTGTTCCAATTTTCACATTGTTAATCCACACTTCTGTCTTCCAGTCGACCGCACCAAAATGCAATAAAATATCTTTATTTTTCCAGTTACTGTCTACTGTGAAATTGGTTTCATACCAAACCTCTTTTTCTGAACCAACAGATTTCATTACTCCCGAAAGGCTTGATTCAACAGCAAAAGGAACGAGTATTTTTCCATCGTATCCTTTTGGCGCTGTTTGTCCAACGGGCTGTATTGAATAATTCCATAAGCCATTAAGATTTTTCCATTGATTCCTTTCCATTATTGGTCTAGGATATTCAGCCAGCGTATGATTTGGATCGACCTGTTCTGCCCATTTTGTTTTTATTTTATCTCCCTGCGGTTTCCATTGTGCGATGCCTGCAAAGCCTGCAAAAAAGAAAAGTATAATTGTTAATGTATTTTTCATTATGATATTTTTATTTTTGAAATTCTGGCAAGCGTTTAAAATGAGAGGTCTTTATAGTACTATTTTGATGCCGGAAAGACAAATATTATAAAACCTGAAGGCTGCTCATTTCCTTCAGGTATTACAAATCACTAACAAACCAAACACTTTTAATTAATCAAAATATCCATCTTTATCAAGTTTTGCAGCTGCTTCGATAAGCATTACACCGCTTAACTGCGTTGTAAGATCTGTATTCGTACCGGCTGCAGGAGCAGCTTTCCAATTACTGCCAGAAAACATAGTTGGTCTCACAATTCCTTTTTTATAAAACGTCTGCGCATTAAATTTCAAAAAATTTGCAAACTTTTCCTTATCTGTAGAATTGATGGTAGGATGTTGAATCAGCTCTGTAAAATAACGTACCAAAATACCTTTGAATAAACCTCCATCTCCCTGACCCTCATCTCTAAGAAGCCCTTCTGAAAGTAACTTTGGATTGACTAAAACGTTTCTTCCGGTTTTTACAGCATCATTAAGATAAGACTGATCATTAGTTTCTTTATACAATCTTAAACCGATGCCTATCCAGGTTCCCATATTATACGTAAATACCCAGTCTTTATTGGTTTTAATTACGCCATTTTCTTCTGATATATTATCCCAAACCGCACCTGTAACAGGGTCAACAAGATTGTTCTTTTGCCATGCATAAATTTTCTTTGCCCATTCTAAATCTTCCGGTTTTTTGTCAATATCATAAAGTCTCATGGCAACAATTGCTGCGGGGGCATTAGATACTGCGTTTTTTTGTTTTGGCGTATTTTGTTTCCAGGTAATACCGCCGCCAAAAACATCATCGCTCCAGCTTAATTTTATTCTTCCCCACAAATAATCGGCCACGTCTTTGTATTCCTGGTCTTTCGTTGCATCGTAGGCACGAAGAGTGGAAATAGCAAGCCAAATCATATCATCGTTAAAGACATTATTGTAAGTATTGCTGTTTTTTACTTTAATACCCTGTACCAGAGCCTTCATTTTAGTCTTATAATTTTCATCACCTGTTCTTAAAAAGCCATCTACAAGCACATCAAGAGCATGCGCATTAGGCCAATAATGAAAAGTACTGTTACCTGTATTATTCTCCACAAATGTACCGTTCGAACCTAGGAAATTATTGTATGTAGAAAGCTGCAATGAGTCGGCAGTCTGTGTCCAGGTATAATCATATTCCTGACCACCTGAAGTATTAGGATCCCGCAGCGGAATTGGATCATCATCGCATGAAGCGGTCAATAAACCCACAATAGACAAAAACAGAATACTATAACTTTTTGAAAAAAATCTTTTCATAATATAATTCATTTTAAATAACGTCTCTCAAGGCAATTCTCAAGAGACGTCATGGGTTATTTACAAAACTTTAAAACTATGAGTATATGCAGGTACTGCAGCACTAAAATTGATTTCTGCATTTACATTTTTATTGTCTACTGCTCCGGAAAATTTGAAACTGTTAGCCCAAACATCATTGCTTACCGGAACCATGTACCAAAATGAAGCCGGAGTATTAGCATCTGGCCTGTTATTGTCGCCATTTACACTTCCGTACCATTGTTCACTAGTTGTAGCACCATTTGCAACAGTAAATTTAAATTTGTAACGTTCGTCTCTGCCCCATGATTCCTGTTTAAACACGATAAGTTTATTATCAGCTTTCCAGATACCTCCACCTGCATAATTGTATTCAAAAAGATATTGGCTTAACGGTGGAAACCACAGTTCTACTTTTTTAATTTCTGTCATGGTTGTTGAACCGTCACTAAAATTAACTTTAATTTTATACACTTTACTATCTCCTGTATAGGTAGTTTCACCATCTTGTTTTAATTTACCTTCGTTAATATAAAAAACTTCAGGAGCACCATTTTTTCTGGTAATAAATTTATAGCTTCCTGCTTTTAGCTTAGTATAAATCTCAAATTCATTAGCACCCACTTTTTTGAAAGCTTGTGCATTTGCAACAGCTTCATCATTTTCAGAGGCTGTTCCTGTAATGAATAACTGGTCAGGAGCTGGAAATCCGCTTGGTGTTAATACCTCAATTACATTTGAAACTGTAGATTTTTGAACATTTATTCCTTTTGAAGAATAAACAGTCCATTTTAGTTTCCCAAGAGTTTCCGATTCTATGCCAGCTAATTTTGCAATTTTGTTCAAATCTGTAAAAGAAAGATCTAATGTTTTTTGGAATCCGTTACCATCAGATGGCATGATATAAACAGGATTAGAAAAATCCCCATCTTCACGGTCAAAAACCACATCATACAGGACTACTCCATTGTCTTCTGCTTTAGCACCTTCCCACTCAAAAACAGCAGAACCACCTTGTGCATTAAGATCAAAAAACTTATTATTTTCCGGTGAATAAAGTGTTTTAACAGCACTTACATTTGTGTGACTCATTGTATCGTCGTTTTCACAACTTACAAGAAATAGGACACATACAATTATTAATAGTTTTGAATATATATTTTTCATCTTTATAATTTTTTAGGTTTAATTAGAATTACCAATTTGGATTTTGAGATAAATTTGTGTTAATCAAGCGTTCGTCTCTTGGTACAGGCCACAAATAATGCTTATCCGGGTCAAAATTCCTTAAATTGACTCTTAAATAGCCGTTGTCTATCGATGATACACCAAATTTTGCTCCGTGTGCATAACCATTTAATACGTCCTCTGCTATTTTCCATCTTCTGATATCAAATATTCTAAGACCTTCCATACCAAATTCTGTACGGCGTTCGTTTCTTATTATCTCCTGAAGTTCAGTTTGCCCCAATGAGCTGTTAAATGTTAACGCTGCCGAATCTGTAAAGCCTGCACGGGCTCTTAACGCTTTAATTGTCTGATCCCAAACAGTACTGTTCATTTGGCCTAATTCATTTTTAGCTTCGGCATACATCAATAAAATATCAGCATAACGGAAAAGCATCAAATTTAATCCGGACTGCAATGAAGTTAAGTGCTGTGAATCATAATATTTACGTGTATAATATCCCGTTGAAGTTGCTGATGATCCTTGTACAAATTCATCAGGATTACCTGGTGCTGTTCCCGGTTTAATATTAATTGTACGGGTACTTCCATCAGCTTCTTTCCATTGATACTGATCGTAGACAACAGTAGCTGTCAGTCTTGGATCTCTATTTACGTATGGATTATTTTCATTGTAATTAGAACCCATTTCATTAATTTTTTTTCCGTTTAGCATTATGTAACTGTCTACCAACTCCTGAGTTGGTGCCAGTGCATTTAACCTTGCTCCTGCAGATAATGGTGCCATATCAAAAAATTCTCCCCACATTCTATCTATAAGAACATATTGCAAACTCAAAATATCTTCACTATTGTATTCATTCTTTGCCTCAAACAAACCTTCGTACGATGGAAAAAGGCTGTATTGTCCATACGTCATTGCCATGAACTGGTCTGTAGTCTGAATTACTTCTTCCCATCTGCTTTCGTATAAAAGTACTCTTGCTTTTAAAGCGACTGCAGCTCCCATAGTGATTCTTCCCCTTTCAGTCTCTGCTAATTGAGTGTTTTTTGGTAGCATCGGAATGACTGCATTAAGTTCATCTAATATAAACTCAACCACTTCTGCATGAGGAGTTCTCCTAATTGTTGTTGCTTCTTCAAGGGACGGATCCTTTTTAACAAGAGGAATATCGCCAAACCATGTAGTTAACTGAAAATGCTGGAATGCTCTTAAAAAACGTGCTTCAGCACTCATTCTTGCAATTATTGCAGGGTCAGCGTCAGGTATACGATTTATATTTTCTATTAATATATTACATGTTTTAATGCCCGCATATCTATTGTTCCACTCTTCTTTCAGCCTGCCCAAAGAGGTATCATATATTCCAGCACCAATAGAGGCTGCTCCGGCATTGTCTCCACGCCCGTTTACAGCATTATCAGATAGTGCTTCATTATAAAAGAAATACTGGCTGCTTTGCATTTGCGAATAAGCGGTATTAAGAAATGTTTGAGCCCTATCTACACTTTCCCAATAATTAGAATCTGTAAATTGATTTTCAGGCGTAAGATCCAGGTCTTCACAGCTCACAAATAGTAAACATAAAACCGGTACGAATTTTATTTGTTTAAGTATATTTTTCATTTTCATTTTTTTTTAAAAGCTAATATCAATACCCATTCCGTAATAAGCCTGTGTTGGATATGCCCTTCCACTGTTCGCTCCTGAAGTAGACAATCTGTTATCGAACTCTGAAAGTTCCGGATCAACAAACTTCACTTTAGATAATGTAAGCAGGTTTTGGCCGGTAATATACAAACGACATTTGCTGATACCTATGCTTTCAGCGGCATCCCCTGTTAATGAATATCCTAACTGCACATTTTTAAGCCTGGCATAAGCACCATCATACAAGTACATGTCTGAACCTCTTCTAAAGTTATTTGTATTTGACTGCGTACCATTGTTTGCCAAACGCGGATATCTTGCATCCGGATTTTGAGGTGTCCAGTAATCCAACTGATGGGTGTACATGGTCATTCCGTAGTTATAATGAAATGGCTCAACAAGTTCTCCTCTGATCATCATGGTTCTTTTACCTACACCCTGAATAAATACACTAAGATCAAAGTTCTTGAAATCTACGTTATAAGTTGCCCCATATGTATATCTTGGAAAAGGATTCCCAAATACAAATTTATCATTATCATCAATCTTCCCATCCTTATTAGCATCTACATAACGGTTATCACCCGGCTGCACCGTAATACCCTCCGGAACGGCCGCTCCCTGGATTTCTTCCATATTCTGGAAATAGCCATCTCTCTGTAATCCAACATAAGAATTATATGGTAGTCCTTCTCTAAGCAATACCTGCAACTCTTCTACTCCTGTTAACCTTTCTTTTCCTCCAAAATACAAAATTTTGTTTTTTGAATCCCCTAAATTAACTGTCAGGCTATGATTGAAAAGTTTTCCTTTGTGTCTGTAGGTAGCACTTATTTCCCATCCCTTATTTCCTAATTCTCCAGCATTAAAATCTGGAAGATCTGTCCCGAATACACCCGGAACTTGTGGCTGAAGAAGAATATCCCTAGTTACTTTATCAAAGTAATCAAAAGATACGCTCAAATCACCCTTAAAAAAATCAGCTTCCAAACCAATATTAAACGTTGCCGCTGATTCCCATTGGATATCCGGATTAGCAAAGTTATATCCAGTGCCACTTACACCGTTATTATTAAATCCATAAGCATTTTGGAAAGTAAAAAAGGTAGTTTGGTATTGAAAATTAGGGACGTTCTGATTTCCTAATACACCATAGGATGATTTAATTTTAAGGTTACCAACATTATCTCTATACCCTTCCATGAAGTTCTCTTTTGATAATGCATAACCTAAAGTAGCTGAAGGAAAGAAGCCCCATCTGTTATCTTCATGGAATTTTGAAGAACCATCATATCTAAAACTGACTTCGGCAAAATATTTATCATTATAATCATAAGTAGCACGTCCAAAAACAGAATTTAAACTATTTCTCCCAGAACTCCCATTTGAGTTATACGAATCTTCACTTATTATTGTTTCGCTTATTGGAGTTCCTAAATCAGGATCTGTAAATTTCCTGTAGATACCAATTCCACGGTCTGAATGATTTTCATTGGAATAACCAATTAAAGCACCAACATTATGAACGCCTGCAAAAGTTTTGGTAAACTCCAGCATAAATTGTGTATTTAAGTCGAGGCTTTTTCTGGTTTCATCTCTTGTATCTCTGTCAGCACCATAAATTCCCTGAGGAAGAAAATTTACTTCTTTTGTTCTGCTGTACATACTTCCGTTCCATATACGTCCTCCAAAAACACCTTTTACTTTGAGAAAGCTTGTTAATTTATATTCAGCATTAAATGCTCCAAAGACATCATCATTATCATATTTTCTAAAACCACCCTGCTCTAAAATACCTAAAGAGTTAAATTGCTGCAATACATCGTTCGTAAGGTAATTCCCCTCTTCGTCTTTCTGAGTGTAATATAAAGGAACCCTGAAAGCATCGACCATTAATGTACTGGTGCCCGAAGAGTGATCTGAAATTTTTTGCTTTGAATAAGCCAAATTAGAGGTCAATTTAAATTTGCCAAATTCATTGGTAAGATTTATTCTGAAATTATATCTCTCCATTCCTTTTGTGGGACCAACAAAATTACTTCCCTGATTCAGATATCCTAAAGATACGTGATAAGTTGAATGTTCACTTCCTCCTGAAACAGAGACGTTCTGATTTAATTGAAGCGCTGGTTTTACAATCTCTTCTGCAAACCATTCCGTATCGCCTTTCGCTTTCAATTCTGCAATTTTATCAGCTGTAAATACAGCACTTGCTTCTCCTGAATTATATGCCGCTTCATTTCTTAACATTGCGTTTTCATACCCATGAACAGGTTTGGTAAAGTAAAATGGATTATTATATCCTACAAGACTATTGTATTGCACACTCATTGGCTTTCCTTTACTTCCTTTTTTTGTAGTGATAAGCACCACTCCGTTGTTTGCTCGTGATCCGTAAATTGCGGCACTACCCGCGTCTTTTAATACAGATACACTTTCAATGTCAGCGGGATTCAAGGCATTAATATCTCCTCCAACAAAGCCGTCAATTACAATTAAAGGACTATTATCACCTATTGTACTAATTCCTCTAATATTAATATTTAATCCGGCTCCAGGTTCAGAATTCGTCTGTTGAATTATTAAACTCGGCGCTTTTCCTTGTAATGCCTGAGTTGCATTAACATTTGGCCTGCCTTCAAAAGCAGCGCTATTAACCTGATCTATGGCACCAATAACCTTTCTTTTCTTTTGGGTTCCGTACCCAATTACAACAACTTCATCTAAACTTGAAACCTCTAAGTCCATAGAGACATTTATAGATTTTTGGTTATT
>CBFGNY010000046.1:0-24955 GCA_965650235.1 uncultured Flavobacterium sp.
AATAAACATTCTAAATGAAAAAAAAGATAATAACCCTTATAATATCAGTATTTATTGGAACTTCTTGTTCTTCACAAGGTATAACTGATAATACTAATTTGTCACTTTCAGATAAAAAATCAACACCAGAAACCCTTTCTTTGCACAAAAAACTAAACCAGCTAACGTTGCATGGCTATCTCTTTGGCCATCAGGACGACCTTGCATATGGCGTAAACTGGAAATATGAAGATCATAGAAGTGACATAAAAGAAGTAGTTGGAGATTATCCAGCTGTTTACGGATGGGACATTGCAGGTTTAGAAAAAGATGACCCTAACAATATTGATGGAGTTCCTTTCAATAAAATGAAGCAATACATTAAAGAAGCTAATGAAAGAGGCGGAATCTCGACAGTCAGCTGGCATTTTGACAACCCTGCAACCGGAAAGAATGCATGGGATAACACTCCCAATTCCTTAAAAACAATTTTGCCTGGCGAAAAAAATCATAAAAAATTCACTTCATGGCTTGACAAAGCGGCTGATTTCTTTTTGTCTTTAAAAGATAAAAAAGGAAAAAATATTCCAATTCTTTTTAGGCCTTATCATGAACTTACCGGTGGATGGTTTTGGTGGGGAAAAGGAAATGGTACTACGGAAGAATTTAAAACTGCATGGATATTTACCTTCGAATACCTGCAGAAAAAAGGAGTTCATAATTTAATTTACGTTTACAATACCAGTAGTTTTAACTCTAAGGAAGATTTTTTAGCCAATTATCCGGGTGATAATTATGTTGATATTCTGAGTTTTGATTCGTATCAAAATGGAGAAGATAAAAGTGGAGAGAAATTCATAACCGAAGTCCAAAACCAACTTAAAATTATTAACGAAATTGGCATTGAAAAACATAAATTAATTGCCATCGCAGAAGCAGGTTACGAAGCCATTCCGGATGTAAAATGGTGGACAGGGACATTAACAAAAGCCATTGGTGATTATAAAATATCATATATCTTACTTTGGAGAAATCATGGCTGGCAGGAAAAAGAACAAAAAATGCATTATTATGTCCCTTATTTCGGTCAAATAAGCGAGAAGGACTTTGTTGATTTTTATAATTTTGATAGGACTTTATTCGAAAAAGACATAAAACAAATTAAAAATTGAGAATTAAAATCCGCTTAAATCCGCGTCATTTGCGTGCTAAAACGCAACACATTTAAACAAACCAAACTAACCAAATCTAACACACAACCATTAAAAAAAACCTAAATGCACGACAAAATCAGTTTAAAAGAAAAAATAGGCTACGGACTTGGAGACGCAGCATCTTCTATGTTCTGGAAAATCTTTAGCATGTATCTTCTATTTTTCTATACCGATGTTTTCGGACTGGCACCTGCAGTAGTAGGAACCATGTTTTTAATTACCCGAATCTGGGATTCCTGTTTCGACCCAATTGTTGGAATTATCGCAGACAGAACAAAATCCAAATGGGGTAAATTCAGACCTTATTTACTTTGGGTTGCAGTGCCATTCGCCGTTATAGGGGTTTTAACTTTTTACACACCTGATTTTGATGAAAAAGGAAAAATTATATATGCTTATGTAACATATTCCTTAATGATGATGATTTATTCCTTGATCAATGTTCCATACGCTTCTCTCTTGGGGGTAATGTCTTCTGACAGAAAAGAAAGAACAACTTTATCTTCTTACCGAATGGTTTTTGCTTTTGGAGGAAGTCTTCTGGCTCTTTGGTTAATTGAACCTTTAGTGAATTATTTCGGCGGAAGCCTTAACTCCAAAACAGGCTGGCTGGCAACAATCGCTGTATTCGGAATTATCACAACTGCCTTTTTCTGGGCATGCTTTCTTTGGACAAAAGAAAGAGTAAAACCAATCGATGATGAGCAGACAAATTTAAAAGAAGATTTAAAAGACTTATTAAAAAACAGACCTTGGTGGATTTTGCTCGGAGCCGGAATTGGCGCTTTAATTTTCAATTCCATTCGTGACGGTGCAGCGGTTTATTACTTTAAATATTATGTAAGCAGTAGTGTGAATTTTGATTTCTCTCTTTTTGGAACCGATTTTCACATGACGCCAACTTCTATTTATTTAGTATTAGGTCAGGCAGCAAATATCATCGGAGTAATTATTGCAACGCCAATTGCGAATAAAATTGGTAAAAAGAAAACCTTTTTTGGTGCTATGGCTTTGGCAGCAATTTTAAGCCTTATTTTCTATTTCTTCGGAAAAGAAGATGTTTTCCTAATCATGAGTTTTCAGGCTTTGATTAGTATTTGTGCCGGATGTATTTTCCCTTTAATCTGGTCAATGTATGCTGACAGTGCCGATTATTCTGAATGGAAACAAGGCCGCAGGGCTACAGGTTTGATATTCTCAGCATCATCCATGTCACAAAAATTTGGATGGACAATAGGAGGTGCCGGAGCAGGATGGCTTTTGGGTTACTATGGTTTTCAGGCAAATGTCGAACAAACTGCTACAGCTCAAAACGGAATTCAATTGATGTTAAGTATACTTCCTGCAATTGCTGCAGCAATATCAGTAGCTTTTATAGCATTCTATCCTTTATCTGAAGACAAATTACAAATAATAGAACAGGATTTAAACGAAAAGAGAGATCATACAAATTAAAAATAGAGATTAGAAATCGATTATATGGAAACAATAGCGACTACCACTACATTTCAGGATAGAAAAGTAGCATTAGAAAAAGAACATAAAACGCTTACGGAGCAAAAAAACGAACCTCAAAATACAGTTGGAAACGGTATTTACCAACGTTATAAATACCCGGTAGTTACCGCTGCCCATGTACCGTTGAACTGGCGTTTTGATTTTAACGAAAAAACAAATCCGTTTCTACAGGAGCGCATCGGAATAAATGCCGCTTTTAACGCAGGGGCCATGAAATGGAATGGTAAATATCTACTATCCATTCGCGTAGAAGGAATTGACCGAAAATCATTTTTCGCTATTGCGGAAAGTCCAAACGGTATAGACAATTTTAAGTTTTGGGAGAAACCATGCGTGATTCCACAAACCGAAGAACCGGATACCAATGTTTATGATATGCGTTTAATTAACCATGAAGACGGTTGGGTTTACGGCATTTTTTGTACAGAAAGAAAAGATCCAAAAGCTCCAAAAGGTGATACAAGTTCGGCTTTAGCAAATGCCGGAATCGTGCGTACTAAAGATTTGGTAAATTGGGAAAGGCTTCCTGATTTAATTTCAAATACAGGACAACAGCGTAATGTGGTTTTACATCCTGAATTCGTAAACGGAAAATATGCTTTATACACACGTCCGCAGGATGGTTTCATTGATGTTGGATCTGGTGGCGGAATTGGTTTGGGTTATATTGATGACATGTCAAATCCGGTTGTAAAAGAAGAAAAAATCATCTTCGGAAAACAGTATCACACCATTTACGAATTGAAAAATGGCCTTGGTCCTGCCCCTATCAAAACAGAAAAAGGCTGGTTGCACCTTGCACACGGCGTTCGTAATACAGCAGCAGGATTGCGCTATACACTTTATATGTTCATGACAGATTTAAATGATATCAGCAAAGTGACGCATGTTCCTGCAGGTCATTTTATGGGGCCAGAAGGTATTGAAAGAGTTGGTGATGTCTCGAATGTATTGTTTTCTAACGGATGGATAGAAGATGCTGACGGAACTGTTTATATCTATTATGCTTCATCAGATACGAGAATGCATGTTGCAGTTTCATCTGTAGCAAAATTGGTGGACTATGTGACTAATACTCCTGCTGATACATTTATTTCTGCTGGTTCTGTACAAACAATTATCAGTCAAATCGAAAAAAACAACGCAATATAATTTACCGTGTCTCCCAAACTACAACAACTTAAAACCGAATTATCAACCGAACTTGACGCTATTTTACAATATTGGTCTGAAAACACAATCGATATTGAAAATGATGGTTTTTTTGGTCAAATTGATTCCAATGATGAAGTAATTTCAAATGCTGACAAAGGTTCTGTATTAAACGCCAGAATTTTATGGTCATTTTCCGCAAGTTTTCAAGTCACTAAAAAAGAGGAACATAAAAAAATAGCCACACGAGCTTTTGAATTTTTATCCAATTATTTTTATGATCCTGAATTCGGAGGTTTATTTTGGAGTATCGGTGTAGATACCGTCCCAAAAGACACCAAAAATCAAATATACGCTTTAGCTTTTGCTATTTATGGTTTATCTGAATATTATGTTATTTCAAAAGATGAAAAAGCACTGGCAATAGCCATCAATTTATATTTAACAATACAAAAACACAGTTACGATCCTGTAAACAAAGGCTACTTAGAAGCTTTTACACGCGATTGGCAGCCTGTTGAAGATTTACGTTTGAGCAGTAAGGATGCCAACGAAAAGAAAACCATGAATACCCATTTGCATATTGTTGAAGCGTATGCAAATTTATTCAGGGTATGGAAAGATCCTAAATTACAAAGCGATATTATAGAATTGTTGCAAACTATTGAAAAACATTTTATTAATACCAAAACGGGGCATTTGCATTTGTTTTTTGATGAAAACTGGATTGAAAAACCTGATGTTATTTCATATGGGCATGATATTGAAGCGGCATGGCTTTTATTGCAGTGTGCCGAAATTTCGAAAGATGAAAATTTGATTGCCAATTACAAAAAACATGCGATTAAAATAGCAGAAGTTACGCAGGAAGGTTTAGATAGCGATGGTGGTTTATGGTATGAATTTGACCCAAAAACGAATGAACTCATAGCAGAAAAACATTGGTGGGTTCAGGCCGAAGCCTTAATTGGATTTTATAATGCTTATCAATTAACCGGTGATGAAAAATATGTAGATATCGTGTTGAAAAACTGGAAATTTATAAAAACACACATTTTAGATCAACAAAACGGAGAATGGTTTTGGGGAATTTATAAGGATTACAGCGTGATTGAAAAAGACAAGGCCGGTTTTTGGAAATGCCCTTATCACAACAGTCGCGCTTGTCTGGAACTCATTCAAAGAATAAAACACTAATTGTTTTACTCCCATAAAACTGATTTATTGCATTAAAAAAACAATCATGAAATCGCCACTAACAATAAGTCTTGCGAAAGCAAATACATAAAAATTAAAAGGCGACGCCATGTATTACCACTAAAAAATAAAATTTACATATATGAAACAACTCTTTATTTTTAGTTTACTATTTTTTAGTGCAATAAACAATGCACAAACCAATTTGGTTAAAAATGGCGGATTTGAATCTGAAACAACGAATTGGCGTGGAGATGCCGGAACCATCTCTCCGTATGACAAAAAAACGGGTAAAAATAGTGTTGTCATTAATCAGTTTGCAGGTGCAGAATGGAAATCAATAGACCAAATTATGACGATTCCTAAAAACACCTATGCCATAACATTTAGTGCCTGGGTAAAAGCGGATCAAATTGAAGTTGGTAAAGAAGCTTATAATGCCGGTCTTATGGTTGCAGAATTTACAAATGGAGCCGAAAAAAAAATTACCTCAGAAAATATTACCCAAATAATAGGGAGTACGCCGTGGATCAATTACACAAAAACTATTTTGGTTCCTGAAAAAGCACAAAAAATAAGAATAATGCTGGCTTTGGCACAAACAAACGGTTCAATATTTTTTGATGACATAAAAGCTATTGCACTTTCCGAAGAAGATTACTTTAAATTAAATCCGATAATTACAGTTCCGGAGGGGCAAAAAATAGTCACAAATGCAGGACAGTTTGCAAACGGAAATTTTGAAGAACTCTTAAATTCCTGGAGTGGACCCGCAACAATTATTACAACAGATAAAAAAGAAGGCAATTCGGCTGCAGAAATAAATTCAAAAATTCCCGAATGGAAAGCTATTTATCAGGCAGCACCAATTCATGAAGGAAATAGAGTTATTGAAGTTTCAGGATGGTTAAAAGCAACAGCTATTCAACAAGGCAAAGAAACCTGGAATAACGGTATGTTTATTATTGAATTTAAAAAAGATGAAGCGACCAAAGCATCCGAGGATCAGGCAATAGGAACTATAACCGGTACAACAGACTGGGTTTTATTTAAAAAATCTTTTGACATCCCGTACGGAGCAAAAGAATACCGAATTATCATTGCGATGAGTGCCTGCACCGGAACCCTATTAGCTGATAATATTGAAGTTAAGCTATCCAAATAAGGATAATGTTGATGCTACTCCAAATTTCACCAAAATAATAATATGAAAAATTTCATTTACATAATATTGCTATTTCTTATATTTCAGTCTTTCTCATGTTCCAAACAAGACGAGAATTCTCCGACTCCAATTCCGGCAGATCCTGTAATAAAAGAGCAAACAGACCCTGCAATAGCCAGCACTATCGGTTTTTTCCTGGATAATTGGGCACCTAAAAATTTTAGTTCACCAACAGATTATATTCAATCGACTATACCTGAAGAGACTAATTCGACAGTTACAGTTGACTTTGCTAATGTAATTACTAAAATTCCAACTTCAATTTATGGAAATAATGCCAATTTGTGGTCAGGAAAAATGATTACCAATACAACTCTCGTAAATGATATAAAGAATCTAAAACCAAAAATTATTAGATTTCCCGGAGGAAGTATTAGTGATATTTATTTTTGGAATACTGCCAGTATTCCGGCTACAGCACCTTCAAAATTGATAAAAGCAGATGGTACTGAAGAATCATCCGGATTTTGGTATGGTAAAAATGATGCCGACTGGACTATTTCTTTAGACAATTATTATCAACTTTTACAAGCTACCAATAGCAAAGGAATCATTACCATAAACTATGGATACGCAAGATATGGAACAGGTGCAGATCCAGTTTCTGATGCTGCAAAATTAGCAGCAGACTGGGTAACGTATGATAATGGAAGAACACAATATTGGGAAATTGGCAATGAAGTTTTTGCAGATTGGGAAGCAAGTTATCGAATCAATACAGCCAATAACAAAGATGGACAGCCAGAACTTTTAAATGGACAATTGTATGCACAGCATTTCAAAATAATTGCAGAGGCCATGCGCAAAGCGGCTACAGTTATTGGAAATCCAATCAAAATTGGAGCTGTTATGGTTGAAGGTGCCCCGGCTAGTTACCTGCCAGAGTGCCATAAAACGTGGAATGACAAATTACTTAAAAACATTGAGGGTAAAGCTGATTATTATGTAATTCATAATTATTATACCAATTACCACACAAATGCTGTTGCAGCCGAAATATTAGAAACTCCCAAAAAAGTTACTGCCGAAATGATGACTTTCTCAAAAAATGCTTTAACATCTGCAGGCGCAGAAATCAAACCTTTTGCATTAGATGAGTGGAACATTTTTTCAACTGGCAGCAAACAGCAGGTCTCGCACATAAACGGAATGCACGCTGTTTTAATTTTAGGAGAAGTTTTAAAAAATAAAATTGGGCTTGCTGCACGTTGGGATTTAGCAAATGCCTGGGAAAACGGAGATGATCACGGAACCTTTAGCAACGGGGACGAACCTAATATCCCAAAAGGCACGCCTCGCCCTGCTTTCTATCATATGTATTATTTTCAAAAGTATATGGGAGATCGTTTAATCGAAGCTAATAAAGATACAAACGGAAATTATGAAGTTTATGCCTCTTCCTTTTCTGACGGAAAAATAGGCCTTACCTTCGTAAATAAAGCAACAACTGCTATTAATGTAAAGATAAAACTTGACAATTTTCTAACTGGAAAAAGAATGTTTTGGTACACATTAGTTGGTGATACCGATAATGGAGAATTTTCAAGAAAGGTACTTATAAACGGAAATGGACCTGCTTTAGTGGCCGGAGGCCCCAATAATTATGCAACTCTAAAACCATATTCAGCAGAAACAAAAAAAGGAACAAATATAACCCTGCCAGCTCGCTCCTCTGTTTTTGTGGTTATTGAAAAAAAATAAAAAATTATCTATTAATAAAAACTATGAAAAATTCTATTCCAAAATTAATTCTATTTGTTTTTTGTTTTATAAATCTAAATTGTGAAGCACAAAAACAACTTCCAAGAATTACGGTAAAAGGAACACAATTTTATAAAGGCGATAAACCTTACGCTTACATTGGAACAAATTATTGGTACGGAAGCTTACTGGCCTCAAAAAAAGTGGGCGACCGCAAAAGATTGCTTCGTGAACTGGATCTGATGAAAAAAAATGGTATTGACAACCTTCGAATCCTGGTTGGTGCTGATGGCGGAAAATATGATTTTACCGTTCGTCCGGCGCTGCAATACGAGCAGGGAAAATATGATGAAGACTTGCTTGATGGCCTGGATTTCCTGATGAATGAAATGAGAAAACGCAGCATGTATGCAGTTTTGTATTTGACAAACAACTGGGAATGGTCGGGCGGAATGTCGCAATATTTAGAGTGGAATGGCAAAGGCGCGATTCCGATTCCGGCAATTCCACCAAATACCTGGCCTCAGTTTATGGATTATACCCAACAGTTTTACAGCTGTACCCCTTGTATGGAAGGTTTGGAAAATCATGTGAAGTTTATCATGACAAGAACAAATCCTTATTCGAAAAAGAAATATTCAGAAGACAATACAATTATGGCCTGGCAGGTTGGTAATGAACCAAGGCTTTTTACGGTTGAAAATGAAGAAAAATTTACGATTTGGCTGAACAATATTGTCAATTTAATGGATAGTTTAGATAAAAACCATCTTATTTCTACAGGTTCTGAAGGTTTAAACAGTTCGAATGATAAGATAGAGATTTTTGAAAGAACTCACAAAAATCCGAATATTGATTATTTAACCATGCACATCTGGCCTAAAAACTGGAATTGGTTTAAGGCAGATAATGCCGAAGCTACAATTACTCCCACTATTGAAAACGCAGGACGATATATTGATGCCCACGTTAAAGTTGCCAATAATTTACAGCGACCAATCATTATTGAGGAATTTGGATTGCCAAGGGAAAACGAAAATCTGAATGCCGGAGCTTCTTCTATTTATCGCGATCAATTTTATAGTTATATTTTTGGAAGGGTTGCAGAAAGCCATAAAAATAATGGTCCGTTGCAGGCAGCCAATTTCTGGGGATTTGGAGGAGAAGGAAAAGCCGTTAATGAAAACGGAAAATGGAATCCGGGAGAACCTTTGACAACAGATCCTCCACAGGAACCACAAGGCTTGAATTCGGTTTTTTCAGATGATAAATCGACTTTAGAGATTGTGAAGAAATACAATTTAGAGTTGAAATAATGTTTCACCATATAAGTTATATAAGTTCATTTTAATAAGTTTGTCTAATAAACCGAATTTTCATAATTCGCGATAAGAATTAAAACACCAGAATCACAAATATTTAAATGAACTTATATAACTTATATGGTTTAAAAAAAAACAAAACATGAAAACATTATTTACTGCCTTTTTAATTTTACTTTTCAATGCTTCTTTTTCGCAAAAGCCACAGGATTTTACTCTGGAATCTCCAAACGGGAAAATAAAAATCAATATCGTAATTAAAGAAAAAGTAACCTGGTCCGTTTCGCATGAGAAAGATTTAATTTTAGCTCCATCAGCAGTTTCATTGACTTTGGATCAAAATGAGGTTTTAGGCAAAAATGCCTTGCTTTTGAATTCCGAAAGAAAAAAAGTAAATACCACTTTTGATTCTCCATTCTACAAAAAAAGTTCAGTAAAAAATCAGTATAATCTTTTGGTTCTGAATTTTAAAAATGATTTTAGTATTGAATATCGAGCTTTTGATGATGGAGTTGGGTATAGATTCATCACTAAAAAGAAAAAAGATATTACTGTAAAATCAGAAGAGGTTACTTTGAATTTTGATCAGGATTATAATACTTTGATGCCTTATGTCAGAGATTTAAGAAATCCAAAAGACCCTTATATTTCTTCGTTTGAAGCGCAGTATGAAAATAAAAAAATAAGTGAATTTGTTAAGGATACTTTGGCATTTTTACCTTTTTTAATTGATTTTAAAAAGAATAAAAAAGCCGTTTTCTTAGAAGCCAATCTCGAAGATTATCCGGGATTGTTTGTAACGAATAATAAGTCGAAATCAGGTTTTGAATCCCAATTTTCTAATTATCCTTTGCAGGAAAAAAACGGAGGATTTAATAACCTGAACAAGCTAATTACCGAAAGAGCAGATTATTTGGTTAAGACAAAAGGCACCAGAAATTTTCCTTGGAGAATTCTGGTAATCTCTGAAACCGATGCCGATTTAGCGAACAACGATATGGTTCAGAAATTATCAGAACCTTCAAAAATAAAAGATATTTCTTGGATCAAACCCGGAAAAGTAGCCTGGGACTGGTGGAACGACTGGAACATTTACAATGTTGATTTTAAAGCCGGAATCAATACGCAGACGTACAAATATTATATTGATTTTGCATCAAAAAACAAAGTTGAATATGTTGTTTTGGATGAAGGCTGGAGTCTTGAAGATGACATCATGAAACACAATCCAAATGTAAATCTGGAAGCATTGATTGCTTATGGAAAAGAACGAAATGTGGGCATTATTTTGTGGAGTTCGTGGATGGCTTTAACAAAAAACACAGCCGGTATTTTTAAGAATTATGCTGATTTGGGAATCAAAGGTTTTAAAGTGGATTTCTTAGACCGTGATGATGCTAAAATGGTAAATTCAGTTTATGACATTTCACAGAAAGCGGGTGATCATAAATTGCTTTTGGACTTTCACGGTATGTACAAACCAACCGGAATACAAAGAACTTTTCCAAACATCTTAAATTTTGAGGGAGTAAAAGGATTGGAAAACAATAAATGGACACCAAATGATGATGTTCCGTTATACGATTGCACGATTCCATTTATCAGAATGATGGCTGGTCCAATGGATTACACGCCAGGCGCAATGCGAAATGCAACCAAAAGCGAGTTCAAACCCAGTAATTCCAATCCGATGAGTCAGGGAACAAGAACGCATCAATTAGCACTTTACACGATTTTTGAAGCACCATTGCAAATGATGGCTGATAGTCCGACAGCTTATATGAAAGAACAGGAAAGTACTGATTTTATCGCTAAGATTCCGACCGTTTTTGATGAAACAATTGCTCTTGATGGTGAAGTTGGGAAATTTGTTGTTATGGCCAGAAGAAAAGCAAATACCTGGTATTTAGGAGCAATCACTAACTGGGATTCAAGAGAAGTTACTATAGACTTTTCATTCTTAGAAAAAGACAAAAAATTCGAAGCTGAGATTTTTTCAGATGGATTAAATGCGGATAAAGCTGCGAACGATTATAAAAGAGAAATTATTACCGTTGATTCAACAACGAAATTGAAATATAGATTAGCAAATGGTGGTGGATTGGCAATGATTATAAAATAATAAATGGGACAAATTGTCCCATTTTTTTATGCTAATATTTTTTCAATCGCATTCAGTTCATCTTGCGTAAATTCCAAGTTTTGTAAACAATCAATATTATTACACAATTGCTTTACTGAGCTTGCCCCAATTAAAACCGACGTAATTCTTTTGTCTTTTTGCAGCCAGGCCAAAGCCATTTGTGCTAAAGACTGGTTTCTGTTTTGAGCAATCTCATTCAGTTGCACTAATTTCTGGATTCTTTCAACTGTAACCTCATCTTCTTTTAAATGCCCATTTGGATTATGAGCTCTTGAATTTTCTGGAATTCCGTTTAAATATTTATCGGTTAAAAGTCCTTGTGCCAAAGGTGAAAACGCAATACAGCCCACTCCTTTTTCTTCCAGAACATCCAGTAAGCCTTCCTCAACCCAACGCACTAACATGGAATATTTAGCCTGATGAATCAGACAAGGTGTTCCTAATTGTTTTAAAACATCAACTGCAACTTTGGTTTGTTCTGCCGAATAATTACTGATTCCAACATACAGTGCTTTTCCACTTCTGACAGCGTAATCAAGCGCCATCATCGTTTCTTCAATTGGAGTTTCAGGATCAGGACGATGCGAATAAAAAATATCAACATAATCCACCTTCATTCTTTTTAAACTCTGATCTAAGCTTGATAGTAAATATTTACGGGAACCCCAATCGCCATAAGGTCCGTCCCACATGGTGTAACCCGCTTTGGTAGAAATGATGATTTCATCACGCAGATTTCCCTGAAAATTATGCCATAATATTTTTCCGAAATTGGTTTCTGCAGAACCCGGAACAGGACCGTAATTGTTAGCCAGATCAAAATGGGTAATTCCTTTGTCAAAAGCTTCCACAGCTATGCTTTCTGCATTTTCAAAATTATCTACCGATCCGAAATTATGCCATAATCCTAAAGAAATTTCAGGTAGCAATAACCCGCTTTTTCCACATCTGTTATATTTCATTATTTTTATTTAAAAGTTGTCAGTTTTATAGGTTTTAAAGATAAAAACAAACCTATTATTTTAAAACCAAATAGTACTTAATTTTTGTAAATTTGTTAAAATAATAAAATTATGGAAAATAACTGGCAAAATTTAATTTCAATAAATCCTGATATCAGATTTGGTAAACCTGTTATTAAGGATACAAGAATTTGTGTTTCTGATATTTTATCATGGCTTGCAACAGGAATGTCTTTTGAAGAAATCTTAGAAGATTTTCCCGAATTAAAGAAAGAGCATATTCTTGCAGCAATAAATAAAAACGAAAATAAATAATTAAAATAAACTTTTCAGCATCCCGCTGGCAGGGAAACTTTTGTTCATAATAAATATATTTAACAATGTTACAAAACGACGATAAAGAAAAAAGCGGCGGAAACTCTGGAGGCACCGATTTAGGATCAAATGATTCTCCTCCTCCAACACGTGATGGTGGCGATTATGTTGTCAAAACAGAGCAATAACTGCAATTGACCAAATTAAAATAATGGGCATACTATAAGAAATTATAAAGCATGCCCATTTAAATTTTTTTACTCTTTCTGAATGTATATCTTCATTTTCTTTAATAGAAATTTGCAAAGTATTCACACAATCATATAGAACATAAAGGCTAGTTTGTTCATCAGTCCAATCTGTACTAAAATTTGGATTTTCGATATGAAAGTTAGGTCTAGTACCCTTTAGTCTTACCTTTGAAGGAAAAAGTATTGTTGATACCAAAATCAATGAAACAACGGATGCAATACATAGCGCAATAGCATCTTGAACAATTAAATCTTTATAATTTATACAAGGATATTTATTTACTAAAAAACCCAATGCAGTTATAACGATTAGTATTAACAAATTGAATAACGTATTTGCTTTTGTATCAATAGTATCTGAAGCTTTAGTAATATCATCAAATCTATTTTTTGCTTCCTCATAAATTAGTTTTAATGATTCCGTTTTAAATTTGTGTAAGTTTTCCATTTTAAAAATTTTATCTTAAAGATTAATTCACTATAATATTAAGAAAACATTTTATAATAAAACGCTTAAATTTAAATAAAGGAAAGTAAATTTTATAAAAACTCACGCAGGTTTAGGAGATAAAAAATCTGCCGAATTTGCTAAATCTGCGTGAAATTATCTTTTAGTATTTCTACTTCAACTCAAAACTACCATCCAGACCTTTATCTGAACTTCCTCCAACCATGATTTTAAAAGTTCCGGATTCTACCAGATAATTCCCTTCATTATTATAAAAGCCTAATTCTTTTTCAGTCAAGGTAAAAGTGATGGCTTTAGTTTCTCCTTTTTTCAAGCCAATTAATTCAAAACCTTTTAATTCTTTTACCGGTCTTGCTATACTGGCAACATCATCATGAATATACAACTGAACCACTTCTTTTCCGTCATAATTACCTGAATTGGTAACTTCAACAGTAATTTTTACAGTTTCATTTTTAGCAAATGACGTTTTGTTTATTTTGAGATTTTTATACTCGAAAGTTGTATAGCTCAATCCAAAACCAAAAGGAAACTGAGGTGTTTTTTCAACATCTGAAAAATGCGACCAAAACACATTCCCATCTGCATTTGTTGGTCTTCCTGTACTGTAGTTATTATAATAAATTGGAACTTGCCCCACATTTCTTGGGAATGAAATTGGCAGTTTTCCGCTTGGGTTGTAATCTCCGTATAAAACCTGCGCTACTGCATTTCCCGTTTGGGTTCCTAAATGCCAGGCTTCGACAATCGTCGGAATATGTTCTGCTGCCCACGGAATTGTCAAAGGACGTCCATTATTCAAAACCAAAACAATGTTTGGATTGACTTTATAAATTTCTTCAAGCAATTCCTGTTGCAATCCTGGCAAATCCAAATTCGTTCTACTGCGTCCTTCCCCACTCTGAAAACCATTTTCTCCTAAAACCATAACGACAACATCAGCATTTTTAGCTGCCGTTTTAGCTGCTTCAAATCCGCTTTTATCGGTTGTATTAAAAATTACTTCATTCAGAAAAGTTGCTTTTCCAACAATCAAATCAGCACCCCTTTCAAAAACCAGCTGATTATCTTTGTATTGCTGCATTCCTTCCAAAACCGAAACCGCAGTATTGTCATCTGCCGCAATTCTCCAACTTCCCAACGGACTGTTTTTGTCGTTTGCCAAAGCTCCAATCAAAGCAATTTTTTGTCCTGATTTTTTTAGCGGAAGCAGGTTTTTATTGTTCTTTAATAATACAATTGACTTTTTGGCCATATCCAAAACACCGTCATTGTTTGCTTTGTTTCCGATAGTCGCTTTTTCACGTTTTTCATCACAGTATTTATAAGGGTCATCAAATAATCCCAATTCAAATTTCACACGCAAAATTCTTCGAACAGCATCATCTACCAAGGCTTCTTTTACTTTTCCATCCCTAACTAATTTAGCTAATTCTGTAACATACAAATGTGATTCCATATCCATATCAGAACCTGCCGTAACTGCTTTTAAAGTCGCATCTGCTCCATCTTTAGCATAACCATGCGGAATCATTTCACGAACCGAAGCCCAGTCTGAAACCACAAAACCATCAAACTTCCATTTGCCCTTCAAAATGTCTCTTTGCAGAAAAACATTTCCCGTTGCCGGAATTCCATTTACCAAATTAAACGAGTTCATAAACGTTCTCACACCAGCATTTGTAGCCGCTTCAAACGGAGGTAAAACACTATTAAATAATTTTGAATTGCTGATATCAACCAAATTATAATCCCGGCCGGATTCAACAAAACCATACGCCGCAAAGTGTTTTGCACAAGCCGCAATTGTATTTATTTTAGCCAAATCCTCTTTAGAATCTCCCTGAAATCCTTTCACTCTGGCAACAGCAATTTTACTTCCCAGATACGGATCTTCTCCAGCACCTTCCATTACACGTCCCCAGCGCGCATCGTTTGAAATATCAACATTGGGTCCAAAGGTCCAGTTAATTCCGGATGCCGAAGCTTCATCAGCTGCAATAGCTGCTGACTTTTTTATCGCTTCCAAATCCCAGCTCGCTGCTTCTGCCAACGGAATCGGGCTCAGCGTTTTATAGCCATGAATAACATCAAAACCAATAATCAGCGGAATTCCCAAACGGGTTTCCTCGACTGCAATTTTCTGTACGGCACGAACTTCTTTTACGCCTCGAACTGTCAGCATACTTCCCACCCATCCCTTTCGCAGATGTTCGTATTTTAACTCCGCATTCCCACCTTTTGGAGCAGGTCCGGTCACATCCCAAAACCCATTATATTGGTTCATTTGTCCCACTTTTTCCTCCAAGGTCATTAATGGTAAAAGCAAATCAATTCGCTGTTCAATTGTTTTATTTTTATCCAGATACGGTTTCTTCTGTGCATTCATATTTCCAACAGTAAACAGGGCAAAAACCCCAATAATTAGTATTTTTTTATTTTTCATAGTGGCTAATAGTTTCATAATTGGGCGTGTCGCTTGCCCGAAAAAAGGCAACCGTCGGGCTTTCGGCTTTATCTTTTGTTCCGTTTCTCTTCACAAAAGGATACCGCCTCAATCCCTCACGCGATTCAGGTAAACGAGAACTTTTGATTTATAAAGACTCAAGGGCTTTCATAATTTTGTCAATTCCGAGGAACAAGAGAGTCGTTCCTAGGGAACTTTTGTTTGCATTTGCATTACGCTTCCAACGGATTAAAATCCGTTGCTACAATATGTTCCGAGCCTAAGGCTCTCTTACGTTAAAGTTCCGGAGGAACGATTATTTTGTAGCGACGGATTTAATATGTTTTAAAACGCAATATTTTCATTCCAACGAAAGGGGACACAAATAATTCAACAAAGACTTACAACTTTCTAAACGGAATTTCTAATGTGATTTCTATTTTCTTCAAAATGATAAAAAGAGCGCAAAAATTAAAGTCTAACATCCTTACTCTTTCTTCTTTACTCTTTGCTCTCACTTTACTCTTTGTTCTTTCTCTCTCACTCCGAAACAAAACACGAAGCCGGCAAATTCGCCTTATTAAATAAATCTGACTGAATAGTATTTCCCCACGCAAATCTAACATTTGCAGGGTTCTGTACTTTTTTACTCGTTACAATTACCTGATTATTTTTGATAGAAGCCTCAGCTGGATAAAAAGTCCCATCGGCACCAGCCACTTCAAATTGACTTGATTTTTTGTTTTTAAAATATAATCCGTCAGCATAATCAAAAGAAACTATTGCTTTGTTTTTCTCTATTTTTACATCTTTAAAAAGTGGTCCGTTAACCAAATTGGAATTAGTTTTATAGGTATTTGCCAATGCCAGATTTGCCAAACGAATTCCAACTGATTTTTTATCCTTTGGATGAATATCTATCGTATCAGAAACATCGCTGATAACCACCATTCCGGTATTATTGACTTGTTTTAAAATCTTCCGTTGCGAATTCCGAACCGTAACATTTGAAAAGTTGTTGCTTCCGGTTTTATAAGGTGCAATCTGTACAAAATAAAATGGAAATTCATCTTGCCACACCTTTCGCCACGATGTAATCAAAGCTGATAATGTTTTATCATAAACTTCTGATCCCACATTTGATTCTCCCTGATACCAAAGAGTTCCGGCAATTTTAAAACCAACAATTGGATAAATCATCGCATTGTAAGCACGTCCCGGCTGTCTTGGCCCATATTCCTGTTCGTTTAGTTTTTTGGCATTTTCTAATAAAACAGCATCATTTTGAACGACTTCTTCAGGCATCCAGATTTCTGCAGGAGTTCCGCCCCAGTTTGACGAAATTAATCCGATAGGAACATTTTTTAAATCTTCTTGCAGTCGTTTGGCAAAGAAGTAGCCGACTGCACTAAAATTTTTCATGGTTTCCGGAGTCGATTCTGTCCAGTTTCCTAAAAGATTATTCTGTGGTGTTGTCGCCGTTAATTTTGGAATTGTAAAAAACCGAATATTAGGATTCGTTGCTTTTTTAGCTTCCTCCTCTCCATTATCGATTCCCCAGCTAACAGACATTTCCATATTAGACTGGCCTGAGCAAACCCAAACTTCGCCAATCAGAATGTTTTTCAAAATAACTTCGTTGTATCCTTTTATCGAAATTGTAAAAGGACCTCCTGCTTCAGGCGTATTGATCTTGAGTTCCCATTGCGCCTGATTATTGGCAGTAACTTTATATTCCTGATTATTCCAGCTTGAAACCAATTTAATTTCCTCTTTTGGATTGGCCCAACCCCAGATTTTCACTTCAGAGTTGCGTTGCAATACCATATTATCGCCGAAAATATTCGGAAGGGAAACATTAGCCATCATAGTACCTGAAATAAGAATGAAGACAAACTTAAAAATATTACTTTTCATTTAGCAGATTTTTTAAAAAAGGACCATATTCGGCAGCCATAATTTTATGCTCGTCAATATTTGGATGACCTGAACAACCACTTGGCTTCATTGGTTTAAACTTAAAAATCAATATTGGTTTATGTGTTTTATCGGCATCAAATTCCGCTTTTACTTTATTTAGGCAATCTTCAAAAACAACAGCTTTTTCTCCATTGACCATTGGGCTGTTGGTTAAAACCAATTGAGTATCTGGATTATGCTTGTATAGCATTTTTATAAAATTGATGTAATTCGAAACATACTTTTCAGTATCGAAAGGCAAACGCTCTTTTTTACTATCCCCATTCGAAAAATCGTTAGTTCCTAAGGCAATACTGACAATATCGGGCTGAAAAGCAAAATCATATTTAGGTTTAGAAGTCTCTTTTGTCAGATATAAATTTTCATAAACTGCAGGCATAATCGGTACTTCAGGTCCTTCATCATTCCAGTTGCGATAAATCCCAATTCCGGAAACGGAACTCAATAAATAATCTACATCTATATTTCGGGATATAATGGGTCCATAGGCAAAATAACCATTATGGTGATCAAAATATTCGCCTTGGTCACACGGAATTGTTGACGGATCGTTTGCCGCACCACTGGTTATAGAATCCCCGATATATTCGATTTTCTTTTTCTTTACAGAAGTAATGGTCATTAATTTTGCGGTAGTTCCGGTAAACAATACATTACCCATTGTGGCTTCTGTAGCCTTGTAAATAGTTAGCGTATGTACTTTCTGTTTTGAAGTAACTTTAATCGTAAAAGATTGCGGAGCCCCTTTCTCTACTCTCACTTTTCCCATATATTGGCCATCCAATTCTAAAGCCACATAATTATGGTGTTCCCAGGAATCAATACTTTGTAAAGTAACTGCACATTTTTTACCTGAAAAATTAAAAGTTACCGAAGCTGCTGTTCCAATCAAAACTGCTTTATTGTCCTGCAAAACATCAACTCTTCCGGCATACAAAAAATTATTTTTTATAGTTTGAGAAGTAGAAACAATAGAAATTAGTAAAAACAAAATTAAAATCTGTATTTTTTTGATAAGCATAATTTATTTGTTAAATATAAATATGATTCACAAATATATCCGAATTACAGCTTATAGAAAGATACTAAAATGTCAAAAAGCAATAAAAAAACACCACAAAAACACATCATTTTACTCATTTCAGGATTTATTTATTGAAATCGTCTTCGCATATCTTTTTGATATTCAAAAACAACAGGCTATCTTTATAAATTTAACACATCCATTATACTCCATCAAATGAAATCGAGCCTCTATATCTTACTTATATCCGCTATTTTATGTTTTTCTTTTACCTGCAAAAAAGAATCTACGACTGAAATCAAGCCAATTCACAAAGCTGAAGCCGAAACTGAACGGGATTCCATTATTAGGTATGCGAAACAATATTTGGGAACACCTTATCTATATGCCGGAAATGATCCTAAAAAAGGATTTGACTGTTCCGGTTTTGTTAGTTATGTTTTTCATCATTTTGATGTAAACTTACCAAGAAGCTCAAGTGGCTACAAAAATTTAGGAACGGCACTGAAGCCAGAGAATTTTAAGGTGGGAGATATTTTGGTTTTTTATGGATATAAAGACAAGACTATTATTGGTCATCTGGGGATTATCTGCGAGGCCAATGGTATGCAATCCAAATTCATTCATGCTTCTTCCGGAAAAGTTAATAGCGTAACTATTACCTCCCTTGATACAGAGCATTATACCAATCGCTATTATAAATGTATTGATGTTTTATCGAAATAGTTTTGCCAAAAATCCAAGAAACCTGTACATAAAAGAAAAAAATTCTTGAATTGTTTTTTTTACGCAGATTTAAAAAGATTTAAGCAGATATAGCAGATTTTATTTATTGAGATAAGCTAAAAATCTATTTTAAATCTGCTGTAATCTGCCAAATCTGCGTGAATTAATAATAACTTTATCTGTTCTTGTAATACAGCTGTTTTGGGATTAAATTAAAGTGCTATTTTTAGATCTCCAAATTCTTCCTAATACAAAACCAACTTTTTATTATTTATGTTCGATTAATTAAAAATTTTACTTCTATTATTCTCTGCATAATTTCTATATAAATCTCTTAATAATCCATCAGGATAGCTTGAAAACTCTCTATCTATTTTTTCCATCAAACCTTGAGTTTTTTCATCTGAACTATCGAAAAACTTACTACCATCTTTTGGCAATAGTGCGACTGCTTGTCTAATTATTGCAGAAGATTTTACAGCTCCAATCTCATGCAATGCATTTACAACTTCTTTAGAATATTGCGGATACCATTCTTGTAAAAAACTGAGAATACAATCTGCTTGACCTGCGTTTTCTATATGCATACAAAGAAATAAATTCAATTCGGTTGAGTTAAGTTTTTCAGTAGATTTTTCATATTTATTTATTAGTATCTCGTGTAACGCTATTGAAAAATCTGAATTGTCCTTTAATTGAAAAAGTGAATCAAAATCTTGCTCTAAAACAATTTTATCTCTAAGAAGCAATTGACTCTTTATCTCTTCAGTCATCCAAGAAAGTCCGCTATATTTGTCATTTTGTTGCATAATTTACTAATTCTAATTTCGTAGTTTTGTTTTTAAACTTTCCTCATGGATTTTTTTTTATTCTTCTGTCAATAATTTTATCAGACTTTCATCTCTTTGGTAAATGTCTTTATAGAAATTCAGTTGACCCTCTTTATCAACCCAGGCTGTAAAATAGCCAATATAAACCGGCACTTTTTCCTTCAGGGTATACCAGCTTTCTTTTCCTGCATGCATGGCTTTATCAATTCTTTCCGGTGTCCATTTAGGATCGACTTTTAATAATTCGATTGCTAATTCCCGAGGCTTTGCTACACGTACGCAGCCATGGCTAAAAGCCCTGCTTTCTCTTTCGAACAAACTTTTTGAAGGTGTATCATGCAAATAGATATTATTGGAGTTTGGAAATAAAAACTTAACCAGCCCGAGGGAATTATTTTTTCCCGGAAGCTGTCTGACTGCTCCGTTATTCCATTCCAGATTTTTCTTTGCCAGATAGTTTTTATCTTGGGCCATTCCGGGTTTAATTTCGCTCTTGATAATACTTGGCGGGACATTCCAATACGGACTAAACACAATATTGTTCATCATCCCGCTAAAAACAACGGTTTTCGTCATTGTCCTGCCGACAACCACCGGAGATGTAAAAGCAATTTTACCATCTTCGATTAAGTACAATTTAAATTCAGGTATATTGACTTCGATATATTTTTTGCCTTTTTCAAGTTCCGGATCGATCCATCGACAGCGTTCCATGTTAGCAATAATCGTTTTGATTCTGTCTGAAACCGGAATATTCAAATCATTGATATGTTCTAATAAAATAGTATTTTTTGGTACGTAGCCGTGACGCAATTCGTAGTTTTTAACAGACTTCATCAAAACCGAATCACAAATGGCGCTTTTATTATCTTCTTTAATATCTCCCGTTACAAATAGTCTTTCTCTGATTTGAGCAATTATTGCCGAGGAATCTCCTAATTGTAAACCTTTATAATCTTCTGTGATTTCAATTTTTTTCCAGCCCCCATTTTTTTCAATCTCCCTATATTGATGAAGTGCATCCCGAAGTTTGTAATACTGGCTGAACATTTTGCTCTTTTTATCATCATTTATCGTTGATTTTTCAAAAATGGAATCGGTTAGAACTTGATAATTAAGTTTTTTTCGCGGAAGCAGCCATTCTAATGAAATAGATGTTTTTTCATCAAATCCTCTGTATACTTTTTCTGCATAATAGAAATACAAATTGGTGATCATTAAGTCGGTATCGACTTTTGAAAGTTTATTGACCGTATTATTCTCAAAGATTGAATTGATTTCTTTGTATGGAAAATTAGCTTTCAAACCTTCATTTTCCAGACCTTTATATTTATCATACAAGGTATTTCCAAACTCAACAACTCCTTTATTATCAAGCCATAATTGTGTAGATTGCTTTTTGATGTATAAAGACGCTACCTCAGCCTGAAAATTTTTCAATTTTGGATAAGTTTCATAAAATCTGGCAATCGCTAAACTGTCAATGGAAAGTTTAAGTTCTGGTATAACAACTTTTACATTTTCTGGACTTTCTCCTTTTTTATCACCTTTTGAGTTGCATGAAACAACAATAAAAAGAAGCATAATAACAGTAATCCTGCACCAAATTTTCATAATGATTTTTTTAATAAAAATAGAAAAGTTTTAGTCAAAACAAATTCATTTAAAGATAATATTTTCTATAAAAAAACTCCGGACACATAACATGTCCGGAGTTTTTCACCTTTATATAATCAACCTTTATTTTTAGATAACAGTACCTTTCAGAGTAAGGATTTTAGGAGTAGTTTCAGCACTGGTTGTAACCGTAACAGTTTTTGTAAAAGCTCCTTTATTAGCTGCATTATAGGTTGCAGTAACTTTTGCAGATTTTCCAGGAAGAATTGGTTCTTTGGTATAATCTGTTGCTGTACAACCGCATGATCCTTTTACATTTGTAATGACTACAGCTGTCTTACCTGTATTTTTAAATTCGTAAACAATCGCTTTTGGAGTTCCCTGCGGAATTTGCCCTACATCAATACTTTCTGCTTTCCATACAATAGTAGAAGCTGGTAACTCAATTACAGTTTCTGAAAAAATTGCTTTTACGGGAGTAATTGCTGAGAATGACATCAATCCTAAAGCTAATGCCAACATAGAAATTTTTAAAATTTTCATAATTATATTTATTTAATTGGTAATGGTTCAATTCTATATTCCAAAAGTAGTACAGATAAAAGCAAATCGCTGTTAAGCGGTTTCAAATGTTTGTTAATGACTTGTTAACTGCTGTTTTTAATTTTAAATTTGATTAATATTACACTTTCTAAACAAACTTATTTCTTGAAAATAAATAAACTCAACAGTATCATAATCCTTGGATTAATAGCCATTATTGGCATATTGGTCGCACAATTACTGTGGACTAGAGAGGCATTTACACTGGAACAGAAAAAATTTAGCCAAAAAACACATATTGCCTTGCTTGAGGTTGCCAAAAAGTTGTATGAAGGTACCAATCATGAATTGCCTGCTCATAATCCTGTACAAAAAGTTGCCAATGATTATTACATCGTGAATATCGATAACGATTTTGAACCTGATATTCTGGAATTTTACCTGAAAACAGAATTCAAAAAAATGAATATCACGACCGATTTTGAATATGCCATGTACAATTGTCAAAGTGACGAAATGATTTATGGAAATTATATTTCATTATCTGAAAAAGGAAAGGCAAAGCAATCTGTTTATTTTCCGAAACATAAAAACCTTATTTATTATTTTGCTGTCCGTTTTCCAAATGAGACCAGTTATTTATTCAGTTCGATGCGTTTTTGGTTTGTACTTTCTATTGTTTTGATTTTTATATTACTCATTTATGTTTACTCGATTTTTACTCTTTTACAGCAAAAAAAGTATTCTGAATTGCAGCGGGACTTCATTAATAATATGACGCATGAATTCAAAACGCCTTTGTCTTCCATTTTAATTGCTTCAAAGTATTTAAGTGAGCAAAATCAAATCAAAAACGACAAAAAATTACTTACTTACACTAATATTATTGTAAATCAGGGACATAAATTAAATCACCACATTGAAAAAATCCTGACTATTGCCAAATCTGATTATACGAGATTACAACTAAAAAAGGAATCGGTTTCTATTGTTCCAATTATCGAGGAAACAATTGAAAATATTGTGTTGAAATATCCGGAAGCAAACATCAAAATAGAGACCTCAGAAGATTATAAAATTGAAACAGATGTTTTCCATTTTACGAACCTTGTTTATAATTTACTGGACAACGCCGTAAAATATTGCGATATACAACCTGAAATAACCATCAGAATAACTAATGAGAATGCTGTTTTGAAACTGGAATTTATTGACAATGGAATCGGTATTGCACAAAAAAATATATCCTTTATTTTTGATAAATTTTACCGGATTCAAAACGAAAAAAGCAATGAAGTAAACGGTTTTGGGCTCGGATTATATTATGTGAAAAAGATTTGCGATTTACAAAACTGGAAAATAAAAGCCGTCAACAATTCACAAAAAGGCATCACCATAACATTATCAATTCCTTATAAAAATGATAAAAAGTAAAATTCTTTATACCGAAGATGATGAAACTTTGGCATTTTTAACCAAAGACAACCTCGAACAGAATAATTATGAAGTAATTCACTGTTCTGATGGAAAATCAGGATTGGATTTTTTTAGAAATGATCATTTTGACATTTGTATTCTTGATATCATGATGCCAAAAATGGATGGTTTTGAACTGGCAGCTGAAATTCGAAAAACCAATATCGATATCCCGATTATTTTTCTTTCTGCCAAAACCTTAAAAGAAGACCGTTTGAAAGGACTGCGTCTGGGGGCCGATGATTATTTGGTAAAGCCTTTTAGCATAGAAGAATTACTTTTAAAAATAGAAATTTTTCTTAAACGTTCACAAAAAAATACTCCAACACGAAAAACAATTTACGAAGTTGGAAAGTATCAATTCGATACTCAAAATTTCTTTCTTTTTAATGAAAGTGAAAAAAATTAGTCTTACGCAACGTGAAGCTGATCTTTTGAAATTATTTCTGGATAATAAAAATTCCGTTTTAAAAAGAGAGCAAATCTTAACATCCCTTTGGGGAAATGACGATTATTTTACAGGACGAAGCCTTGATGTTTTTATTTCCCGATTACGTAAAATTCTAGTGAATGAAAAAGGAATTTCAATAGAAAACTTACACGGAATTGGCTTTCGGTTTACTATCGAAGCCTTATAAAACCAACAATCCAAACTCACGTAAAGTATTGACTGGCTTCGAATACCAAAACAATTCAAAATCATCTAAACTGGTTTCAAAATCATTTTTTACTTCCTGAAAAGTATAATTTTTAGAATTGGAGATTGAGATTTTTTTCAAAATTTCGATAAGCCATTCACCTTCCAGTTTATTGGTCTGAATGTTGAAACTTTCTTTTTTATCATGAAAAGTAAAAGTCATCATTT
>CBFGNY010000047.1:0-24733 GCA_965650235.1 uncultured Flavobacterium sp.
ACGTAAACCTGGTTTACTAATTCTTTGGATATCTTTAATTACAGGCTCTTTAGTATCTTTATCGTACTTCAAAGCAATTTTGATTGAACCCTGAACAGTGTTCTCCTCAAATTTGTAACTCAAGATGTAACCTTGATCAAATAAGATCTTAGTTATTTCTTTTTTTAGATTAGAAGCCGGAATTTCAACAACTTTGTGGTTTGCAGCCACAGCGTTACGAACTCTAGTCAAATAATCTGCAATAGGATCTGTATACATATGTATTTGATTGCGATTATGGTTTTCGGGAGACACTCGTCTCCCGAACCTTTAATCAATTAAAATTATTTTTTGGTTTGCAAAAGTACAAACTTATTATGAGATTACCAAGATGCTTTTTTTACACCAGGAATTAATCCATTATTAGCCATTTCACGGAAAGTTACACGCGAAATACCGAATTGACGAATATATCCTCTTGGTCTGCCTGTTAATTTACAACGATTGTGCAAACGAACTGGTGAAGCATTTTTAGGTAATTTCTGTAATCCTTCAAAATCTCCAGCCTCTTTCAAAGCTTTTCTTTTCTCAGCATACTTTGCTACCGTTTTTTCTCTCTTAACCTCACGGGCTTTCATTGATTCTTTAGCCATGTCTTAATTCTTTTTAAAAGGTAATCCTAATTCAGCCAATAATGACTTTGCTTCCTTGTCTGTTTTAGCAGTAGTAACAAATGTAATATCCATTCCAGAAATTTTGTTTACTTTGTCAATATCAATTTCAGGGAAAATGATTTGCTCCAAAACTCCAAGGTTATAGTTACCTCTTCCGTCGAAACCAGTAGCTTTGATACCACTAAAATCTCTAACACGTGGCAATGCTGAAGTAACAAGTCTATCTAAAAACTCATACATTCTTTCTCCACGCAAAGTAACTTTTGCTCCAATAGGCATCCCTTTTCTCAATTTGAAAGACGCAACGTCTTTCTTTGAAATTGTAGATACTGCTTTTTGTCCAGTGATCTTTGTTAACTCATCAACTGCATAGTCAATAAGTTTTTTATCAGATACAGCTGCACCAACTCCACGGCTCAAAACGATTTTCTCAAGTTTTGGAACTTGCATCACGTTTGTATATCCGAATTCCTCTTTAAGAGCAGAGATTACTCTACTCTTATATTCTTCTTTTAGTCTAGGTGTATATGCCATTACTATAGTACTTGATTAGATTTTTTTGAAAATCTTACTTTCTTATCTCCTTCTACTCTAATACCAACTCTAGTTGTTTCCTTAGTTTTAGGATCAATTAGTGAAATGTTAGATATTTGTATAGAAGCTTCTTTCTTAACGATACCACCTTGAGGGTTTTTAGCACTTGGTTTTGTATGTTTCGAAACCATGTTTACACCTTCAACTATCGCTTTATTTTTCTCACGGTAAACACGTAAAACTTTACCTTCAGCACCTTTATGGTCTCCAGCAATAACTCTTACGATATCTCCTGATTTTATTTTTAGCTTTATCATCTTAAAACGAATTAAAGCACTTCTGGTGCTAATGATACAATTTTCATGAATTGTTTTTCACGAAGTTCTCTTGCTACCGGACCAAAAACACGTGTTCCTCTCATTTCCCCTGCAGCGTTCAAAAGAACACATGCATTATCATCGAAACGGATATAAGAACCATCAGCTCTTCTCACTTCTTTTTTGGTACGTACAACAACTGCAGTTGAAACAGCTCCTTTTTTAACGTTACCGTTAGGAGTTGCATCTTTAATAGATACTACAATCTTGTCACCAACAGAGGCATACCTTCTTTTGGTACCTCCTAAAACACGGATAGTTAAAACTTCTTTTGCTCCCGTGTTATCTGCTACTTTTAGTCTTGATTCCTGTTGTACCATAATTATTTAGCTCTTTCTAAGATTTCAACTAATCTCCAACATTTTGTTTTACTCAAAGGACGCGTTTCGCTAATTCTTACAGTATCTCCAATGTTACAGTCGTTTGTTTCGTCGTGTGCAACGTATTTCTTTGTTTTCAACACGAACTTACCGTATAATGGGTGTTTTACTTTTCTTACTTCAGCAATAACAATAGACTTGTCCATTTTATTTGAAGTAACAACACCAATTCTTTCTTTTCTTAAATTTCTTTTTTCTTCCATCTTTCAGCAGAATACAATTATTGTAACTCTCTTTTAGTTAACTCTGTAGCCAATCTTGCAACTGTTCTTCTTACACTTCTAATTTGAAGTGGGTTCTCAATTGGAGAAATAGCGTGAGCCATTTTTAGGTCAGCATATATTTTCTTAGTTTGACTAAGTTTTTCTTGCAACTCCGCTGCAGAAAGATCTTTTATTTCTGATTGTTTCATAATATAAATTTAATTATGCTTCGAAATCTCTAGCAACGACGAATTTAGTTTTTACTGGAAGCTTTTGAGCTGCAAGACGTAAAGCCTCTTTTGCAACTGATAAAGGAACTCCTCCAACTTCAAACATAATTCTTCCGGGTTTAACAACGGCAGCCCAATATTCAACGGCACCTTTACCTTTACCCATACGTACCTCAAGAGGTTTCTTAGTAATTGGTTTGTCTGGAAATATTTTGATCCATAATTGTCCTTCTCTCTTCATGAAACGAGTTGCAGCAATACGTGCAGCTTCGATTTGACGAGACGTTAAGAACATTCCATCTTCATGTACAGATTTAATACCAAACATTCCATTAGAAAGTTCATGCCCTCTTTGAGAGTTACCTTTCATTTTACCTTTCTGTACCTTACGGTATTTTGTTCTTTTAGGCTGTAACATTTTTCTTTAGTTTAAAAATTTACTTTCTTTTACGAGCGTCTGGTTTTCCACCTTTATTAAAAGGCTTTCTGTCTCCTCTCGGAGAATCGCCACCTTTACCACCACCAGTTCCAGATTGTTTTTTATCCATTCCTGCAAGTGGAGAAAGATCTCTCTTTCCATAAACTTCACCTTTCATGATCCATACTTTGATACCCATTCTACCGTAAGTAGTGTGAGCTTCAGCCAAAGCATAATCAATGTCAGCTCTGAAAGTTGATAGAGGAATTCTACCTTCTTTGAAACCTTCTGAACGTGCCATCTCAGCACCATTCAAACGACCAGAAATCAAAACTTTGATACCCTCAGCGTTCATACGCATAGAAGCAGCAATAGCCATTTTGATTGCACGTCTGTAAGAAATACGGCTTTCGATTTGACGAGCGATGCTTGTCGCCACAAGATAAGCATCTAATTCAGGTCTTTTAATTTCAAAGATGTTGATTTGAACCTCTTTGTCAGTAACTTTCTTAAGTTCTTCTTTTAACTTGTCTACCTCTTGTCCGCCTTTTCCGATAATGATACCAGGTCTTGCAGTAGTGATAGTAACGGTTACAAGTTTTAAAGTTCTCTCGATGATTACTTTTGATACACTAGCTTTTGATAAACGAGCGTGGATATACTTTCTGATTTTGTGATCTTCGGCAAGTTTATCACCGTAATCATTTCCACCATACCAGTTTGAGTCCCACCCTCTGATGATACCAAGTCTATTTCCAATTGGATTTGTCTTTTGTCCCATGCTGCTTAAGAATTGCTTTGTGTGTTATTGATAGCTCCAAGCACGATTGTTACGTGGTTAGAACGTTTTCTTATTCTGTGTGCGCGACCTTGTGGAGCTGGACGAAGTCTTTTCAACATCATTCCACCATCTACTCTGATCTCTTTAACAAATAATCCAGCTTCTTCTAAATTACCTTCACTATTTTTTTGCTCCCAGTTGTTGATTGCAGATAATAATAGTTTTTCTAATTTTCTTGAAGCTTCTTTAGAACTGAATCTTAAGATGTTAAGTGCTCTCTCTACCTTCTGACCTCTTACCAAGTCCGCTACTAAGCGCATTTTTCTAGGTGAAGTAGGGCAGTTATTCAATTTTGCGAAAGCAATAGACTTATTAGCCTCTTTTCTCGCATCTGCTGTTTCTCTTTTACGAACTCCCATTGCTTCTTATTTTTTACCTTTATTTTTTGCTCCAGCATGACCTCTAAAAGATCTAGTTGGTGAAAACTCTCCTAATTTGTGACCTACCATGTTTTCTGTTACGTAAACTGGTACAAATTGACGACCGTTATGAACTGCGATAGTCTGTCCAACAAAGTCTGGAGTAATCATAGAAGCTCTAGACCATGTCTTAACAACTCCATTTTTTCCGCTTTCAATGTTTTCCTGAACTTTCTTGTCTAATTTATAATGAACGAAAGGTCCTTTTTTTAATGAACGTGCCATATCTTATTATTTCTTTCTACGTTCTACGATATACTTGTTACTCGGGTTTTTCTTAGAACGAGTTCTATAACCTTTTGCTGGTATTCCATTTCTTGAACGTGGATGTCCACCAGAAGAACGTCCTTCTCCACCACCCATCGGGTGATCAACAGGGTTCATTGCAACAGGTCTTGTTCTAGGTCTTCTTCCTAACCATCTTGTTCTACCAGCTTTTCCTGATACAACTAATTGGTGGTCTGAATTAGAAACAGCTCCAATAGTAGCCGAACAAGTTAACAAGATCAATCTTGTTTCACCAGATGGCATTTTAATTGTAGCATATTTTCCATCTCTTGCCATTAATTGAGCAAATGTACCAGCCGAACGAGCAATTACTGCTCCCTGACCTGGACGTAACTCAATACAAGAGATTACAGTTCCCAAAGGAATTCTGCTTAAAGGTAATGTGTTACCAATTTCTGGTTGAGATTCCGGACCAGAAACTAATTTCTGACCAACTTTCAAACCGTTTTGAGCGATAACATAAGTTTTCTCACCATCAGCATAAGCTAATAATGCGATAAATGCAGTACGATTTGGATCATATTCGATTGATTTCACTGTAGCCGGAATTCCGTCTTTAGTTCTTTTAAAATCAATAATACGATATCTCTGCTTGTGACCACCACCCGTATAACGCATGGTCATCTTTCCTTGACTATTTCTACCTCCAGAGTTTTTTATCGGCGCTATCAAAGAGCGTTCCGGCTTATCAGTTGTAATGGCGTCATAACCATTCACAACTCTAAATCGCTGACCTGGGGTAATAGGTTTTAATTTTCTTACTGACATTTTATCTTAGATATTGTTGTAAAAATCAATTGTTTCTCCTTCTTGTACTTGTACAATTGCTTTTTTGATAGCATTTGTCTTTCCACTGATCAAACCACTTTTAGTGTACTTTGTAGTTCTGTCCGGTCTTACGTTCATCGTGTTAACTGAAACGATAGTTACTCCATAAGCAGCTTCAATAGCTTTCTTAATCTGAACTTTGTTTGCTTTTTTGTCAACAACGAATCCGAAGCGGTTTAAAACTTCACTTTCTTTGGTTACTTTTTCTGTTACTATAGGTCTAATTATGATACTCATATTCCTATTATTTGCTTAAATTTTCTTCAATTAACTCCAAAGAACCTTCTAAAAGCACTAAATTATTAGTGTTTAATATAGCGTAAGTGCTTAATTCTGAGCTATTTACGACATTAGAAGACTTTAAATTACGTGACGACAAATATACATTTTTATTCGCTTCACCCAATACAAATAGAGATTTTTTATTTTCTAACCCTAAAGCTTTCAAAACGTTAATGAAATTTTTAGTGTTTGGAGCTTCAAATCCAAAGTCTTCAAGAACGATAATATTCGCTTCTTTTGCTTTGATTGAGAAAGCTGATTTTCTCGCCAATCTTTTCAAGGCTTTATTCAATTTAAATGAATAACTTCTTGGTCTTGGTCCAAAAATAGTTCCACCACCTTTAAACAATGGATTTTTGATACTTCCCGCACGAGCTGTACCAGTTCCTTTTTGTTTTTTAATCTTACGTGTACTTCCAGTCACTTCAGCTCTTTCTTTAGCTTTGTGAGTTCCTTGTCTTTGATTAGCAAGATATTGCTTAACATCAAGGTATACAGCGTGATTGTTTGGTTCAATTGCGAATACTGAATCAGAAAGTTGAACTTTTCTTCCAGTATCTTTTCCGTTGAAATCTAATACTTTTACTTCCATTACTTCTGAATGATTACATAAGAGTTTTTATGTCCAGGAACACATCCTTTAATAACAAGCAGGTTCTTTTCAGCAACTACTTTTAAAACTCTAAGGTTTTGAACTTTTACATTGTCTCCTCCCATTCTTCCAGCCATACGCATTCCTTTGAATACTCTAGATGGATAAGAAGAAGCTCCTACAGAACCTGGCGCTCTTAAACGGTTGTGTTGACCGTGAGTTGCTTGTCCAACACCACCAAATCCGTGACGTTTAACAACCCCTTGAAAACCTTTACCTTTAGATACACCTTGTACATCTACAAATTCTCCTTCAGCAAAAATAGAAACATCAATAAGATCTCCTAATTTTTGTTCAGTTGCAAAATCTTGAAATTCAACGACTTTTTTCTTAGCAACAGTTCCAGCTTTTTTAAAGTGACCTAAAGCCGCTTTAGTGGAATGTTTCTCGTTTTTGTCATCGAAACCAAGTTGCAACGCTTCGTACCCGTCAACACCTTTGGTTCTGACTTGGGTAACAACACATGGACCAGCTTCGATTACTGTACAAGGAATGTTTTTCCCGTTTTCGTCGAAAATACTAGTCATGCCGATTTTTTTACCAATTAACCCAGACATAAATATTAATTAATGATTACTAAAATTCCCTTCAATTTGAAAATCACATAAATTTCCAAACAGGGAGTGCAAAAGTAGATATTAAAATTGAATATACCAAACAGTTATAAAAATTAAATAGCTCATTATCAAAATCCAAGCATCAAACTCACTTATAATCATGTTTAATTTTAAAAAACAAAGAGACTTATATCTTTTTAACCTACAACAGCATTAGCCTTAACAATTCCTTAAACAAAATATACAAAACTTCGGCAACCTTCTAAAATAAAGACATTTCAACAAAAAATAACACAATCAGCAATAACAAAAACACTTTAATAATTACAAAATAAAAACTTTGGACCAACAAAAAAAGCGAAACATTTCTGTCTCGCTTTTTTTTATAAAATATAATAAAAAAATTATACTTTTATCTCTACTTCAACTCCACTTGGCAATTCAAGTTTCATTAATGCATCAATAGTTTTAGATGAAGATGAATAAATATCAATCAATCTCTTGTATGACATTACTTCAAATTGCTCTCTCGCTTTTTTGTTAACGTGCGGAGAACGTAATACAGTGAAAAGTTTTTTGTGAGTTGGCAAAGGAATTGGTCCTGTTACAACTGCTCCAGTAGTTTTTACTGTCTTTACGATTTTTTCAGCAGACTTGTCTACCAACATATGATCGTAAGATTTTAGTTTTATTCTGATTTTTTGACTCATTTTCTTTAGAATTAAGCGTTACCTTTTGCTTTTTTAATTACAGCTTCTGAAATATTAGAAGGTGTTTCTGCATAATGTGAAAACTCCATTGTTGAAGTAGCTCTACCAGAAGACAATGTTCTTAATGTTGTTACATATCCAAACATTTCTGATAAAGGCACATCAGCTTTAATAGTTTTAGCACCATTCCTGTCACCCATGTCATTAACCTGACCTCTACGACGGTTGATATCACCTACGATATCTCCCATGTTTTCTTCAGGAGTAATAACTTCCATTTTCATGATAGGCTCCAAAATAATCGCACCAGCAGCTTTAGCCACTTCTCTATAACCCATTCTAGCTGCTAACTCAAAAGAAAGTGCATCAGAATCGACAGGGTGGAAAGATCCGTCTGTCAAAGTTACTTTCAAACTATCCACTTGATAACCAGCCAAAGGACCAGTTTTCATAGCTTCACGGAAACCTTTTTCTACAGATGGAATATATTCTTTAGGAACATTACCACCTTTTACCGCATTAACAAACTGTAATCCTACAGGAACCTTACCATCAACTTCTTCAGCTGGCTCAAGTGTAAATACGATATCACCGAATTTACCACGACCTCCTGATTGTTTTTTGTAAGTCTCTCTATGAGTTGCAGTTCTTGTAAACGCTTCTTTATATTCAACTTGAGGCTCACCTTGGTTCACTTCAACTTTAAATTCACGTTTCATACGATCAACTAAGATATCTAAGTGAAGCTCACCCATACCTGAGATAATAGTTTGCCCTGAAGCCTCATCTGTTCTAACAGTAAATGTTGGATCTTCTTCAGCTAATTTAGCCAAAGCCATACCCATTTTATCAACGTCAGCTTTAGTTTTAGGCTCAATTGCAATACCAATTACCGGCGCAGGGAATTTCATAGACTCAAGAATGATTGGGTGTTTTTCATCACACAATGTATCTCCAGTTTTAATATCTTTAAACCCAACAGCAGCTCCAATATCTCCAGCCTCAATATATTCGATTGGATTTTGTTTGTTAGCGTGCATTTGGTAGATACGAGAAATTCTTTCCTTATTTCCTGAACGAGTGTTCAAAACATAAGAACCAGCATCAAGACGTCCAGAGTAAGCACGGAAGAAAGCTAAACGACCTACGAATGGGTCAGTAGCGATTTTAAACGCCAAAGCAGCGAACGGCTCTTTTACATCTGGCTTACGCAAGATTTTAGTTTGATCCTCTTCTAACAATTCAGCATCATCAGGATGAATTCCTTCGATACCTTCCTTATCCATTGGAGAAGGCAAGTATTTACAAACTGCATCTAACATGAACTGAACTCCTTTGTTTTTGAAAGAAGAACCAGCGATCATAGGAATGATAGCCATATCCATAGTTGCAGCTCTAAGAGCGTTGTTAATTTCTTCTTCAGTGATAGAATCTGGATTCTCCATATACTTATCAAGCAAGTTCTCATCGTAATCAGCAACTGCTTCAATAAGGATATCTCTGTATTCTTTAACCTCGGCAACCATATCAGCAGGAATTTCAACTATATCAAAAGTTGCCCCTTGAGTTGCATCGTGCCAAATGATAGCTTGGTTTTTTACTAAATCTACAACACCTTTGAAATCATTTTCTTCACCAATTGGCAAAGTGATTGCAACAGCATTTGATTTTAACATATCACGAACTTGTTGACAAACTCCTAAAAAGTTAGATCCTTGACGGTCCATTTTATTTACGAATCCCATACGCGGAACTCTATATTGATCTGCAAGTCTCCAGTTAGTTTCTGATTGTGGCTCAACACCATCAACAGCACTAAACAAGAAAACTAATCCATCAAGTACACGTAAAGAACGGTTTACCTCTACGGTAAAGTCAACGTGTCCAGGAGTATCAATAATATTAAAGTGGTAAGGCAATGAGTTTGGCAAAAGTTTACCTTGCTCAGTTGGAAAATTCCACTCACAAGTTGTAGCAGCCGAAGTAATTGTAATACCTCTTTCTTGCTCTTGCGCCATCCAGTCCATTGTTGCAGCACCATCGTGTACTTCACCAATCTTGTGTGATTTTCCAGTATAAAAAAGGATACGCTCAGTTGTTGTTGTTTTACCAGCATCAATGTGAGCCGCAATTCCGATATTTCTTGTATATTTTAAATCTCTAGCCATTTCTTACGAATTAAAATCTAAAGTGAGAGAAAGCTTTATTAGCTTCTGCCATCTTGTGAGTATCCATTCTTTTCTTAACCGCAGCACCTTCTTCTTTAGCAGCAGCTAAACATTCTGACGCTAAACGTTGTGCCATAGATTTTTCATTTCTTCTTCTAGAATAAAGTATTAACCACTTCATTGCCATAGAAATTTTTCTGTCTGGTCTAATTTGCATTGGAATTTGAAATGTAGCTCCACCCACTCTACGACTACGTACTTCTACGTGAGGCATAACGTTAGTTAAAGCATCTTTCCAAATTTCTAATGAAGATTTTTCTGAATCCTGCTTTTTAGACTCAATGATGTCAATTGCATCATAAAATACTTTGAAAGCTGTAGATTTCTTACCATCCCACATTAAGTTGTTCACAAAACGTGTTACCAATTGGTCGTTAAACCTCGGATCTGGTAAAAGTGGTCTTTTCTTTGCCGCTCTTTTTCTCATGTCTTTTTTTTAATAAAAAGTTATAGGTTATCCGTTAAATGTTATGTGAAAGAGATTTCAATTTTGTTATCAATCCCGACCCTTAACTCCTAACCTCCAACTCTTAACGTTTTAAATTACTTTTTTGCTTCTTTTGGGCGTTTAGCACCGTACTTAGATCTTCTTTGCGTTCTTCCTGCAACTCCTGACGTGTCAAGCGCTCCACGAACGATATGATATCTAACACCTGGTAAATCTTTTACCCTTCCACCTCGCACTAATACTATCGAGTGCTCTTGTAGATTGTGTCCTTCTCCAGGGATGTAAGCATTCACTTCATTACCATTTGTCAAACGTACACGCGCAACTTTACGCATTGCAGAGTTTGGTTTTTTTGGTGTAGTAGTGTAAACACGCGTACAAACCCCTCTTCTTTGAGGACAAGAATCTAAAGCAACCGATTTACTCTTCTTAGTGATCTGAGTTCTTCCTGTTCTTACTAATTGTTGAATTGTTGGCATAATTAATACTAAAAATTTATTATGTATATTAAATTCCCGCTTTTTACGGGGTTGCAAATGTATAAAATAATTTCCACTATACAAATGTTAATTCATTAATTTTCAATAACATTATTTAAGCTTAAACTATTCCAAACAAATAATAGATATTTGCAATACTTTTAATAAATGAAACAATTGCCCTTGAAACAGTTATTCCAAATAATGATTTTATTCCTAATATACATTTCTGGTTATGCCCAAAATTTTAATTTAAAGATAAGTGGTAATAATAAAACAGAAAATACAATTATAGACTCATTAAATTACATCAGAAAACATTCAAATATAAAATCAGTTATTAACGAGTCTAATATAACCATCGAAAAGCTTTATAAAAAAGGATACTTAGACATCAAAACACTTGAAAATCATAAGGAGAACGACTCCACATATACTTATAAATTCTCACTTGGAAACAAAATAAAATACACCTATATATATACAGGTAGAAATAATTCATTTTTTGATTCATCAGAAATAAAAAATGACACCTTAATTATACCATACGAAGAAACCGAAAACTATATAAATCAAAAAATTATTGATGCTGAAAAACAAGGTTTTGCCTTAAACAAAATTAAATTAGAAAATATTCGAAGAAAGAATTTGATAATTTATGCTGACTTAAATTTTAATTCTGAAAAAAAACGTAGTGTTAATTCCATTATAATAAATTACACAAATGATAATCGTAAGGATTATTTTCCCAAAGGACATTTGAAGCAACTCAACAAAAAATATATAAGCAAAACTTTTAATCAAAAAACAATTAAGGAACTTTATGAAGATATAAACAATTTCGGTTTTATTAATCAGGCAAAGTATCCTGAAATATTATTCACAAATGACTCAACAAAAGTTTATATCTATATCGAAAAAAGAAAAGCAAACACTTTTGACGGATACATTGGATTTTCAAATGACGAAGACAAAAAACTAAATTTAAACGGATATCTTGACATAACACTGCAAAACACTATTAAAGCCGGAGAACAATTTTCTTTATATTGGAAGAGCGATGGAAATCAACAAAAAACCTTCAATACAAAATTAGAAATCCCATACATATTCAAATCTCCGCTAGGAATTAAAGCTCAATTAAACATTTTAAAACAAGACAGTACTTTTCAAAATACAAAAACAGCAATCGATCTGGGTTATTACATCAACTATAATTCAAAAATTTACCTAGGATACCAATCGACAGAATCTAGTGATATCCAAAACACCAATAATACAAGTATAAGCGATTTCAAAAACTCTTTTATAACTTCGACATTTGATTATATTAAAACTGACGCTGTTAATTATTTGCAAGCCAGAAAAGCTAATGTTAATTTAGTAATTGGATTAGGAAAAAGAAACACAAACAATCAACCTGAAACTTTACCTTCAAGCAATCAATTTTACACAAACCTAAACTTTTCCTATAATTTTAAATTAAATGAAAAGAATTTCATTAACATAAATTCACAGAATTTTTATCTCAAAAGTAAAAATTACATCGTTAATGAATTATTTCGTTTTGGAGGACTTTATTCTATTAGGGGATTTTCAGAAAACAGTTTACAAGCAAATCTTTTTTCTTCAATTCTTACAGAATACAGATATATAGTTTCTAAAAATTTATATATAAATTCAATCCTTGATTATGGAATATACCAAGACCTCACAAGAATCACAAATAAAAACAACGTTGAAAAATTAACAGGAATGGGAATGGGCCTAAACATCCAAACTGCAAATGGAATATTAAAAATCAATCTTACAAATGGCGCTTCAGAAAACCAAAAAGCGAAATTATATAACAGTATCATAAACATATGTTATAATGTTAAATTTTGATGTTTATCAAAAAAAGATTTTTATTTATTAGGATAGTTAACAAATTATTAAGAGTTTTGCCATACTAATTCAAAATATTTAAAAATGAAACTAAAGTTCAATGGATTCTTAGTGCTTTTATTAGTACTAGTCGCGCAACTTACTTTTGCGCAAGAAAGAGTTGTTTCAGGGACTGTTTCCGACAATGCAGGAATGCCACTACCGGGTGTAAGTGTATTAGTTAAAGGAACAAAATCTGGAACACAAACAGACTTTGATGGTAAATTTTCTATTAAAGCAACAACAAGCCAAGTTTTGGTATTTAGCTACATCGGGATGAAAACTCAGGAAGTAGCAGCAAGTTCAAATTCAATTAATGTAAAATTAAAAGATGACTCAGTAGAACTTGAAGGTGTAGTTGTAACTGCACTTGGAATTAAAAAAGAAGAGAAAAAACTTGGATATGCAGTATCTAAAGTAGCCTCAGATGAAATAATCAAATCTGGAGAGCAGAACGTTGTTCAGGCATTAGCAGGAAAAGCCGCTGGTGTTCAGATTATTGGTTCAGGAGGTACTCCAGGTGCTTCTAGTAAAATCATCATTAGAGGAGCAAACACTATTAATGGATCAACCGACCCGTTAATTGTAGTTGATGGCGTTCCAATTGATAATACTACCGATCAAACAGCTGCTGGAGACAATCCTTTTAATGCTAACTTATCAGGTATTAACAACTCAAACAGAGCATTAGACATTAACCCTAACGACGTAGAAAGTGTTACTATCCTTAAAGGACCTGCCGCTGCAGCATTATACGGTGCCAGAGCTGGTAATGGTGTAATTATTTACACTACTAAAAAAGGAAAAAACGGAAAAGGTTTAGGAATTGATTTCTCAAGTTCTTTGGCAATTGACAGAGTAAGTCAATTACCTGGAAGACAAAACAGATATGTTCAGGGCACAACTGCAACCGCAACTACAATCCCTAATAATACACCACAAAGTTGGGGACCAAGCGCTGAATCGTTAGGAGTACCAACTTATGATAATATTGGTAATTTCTTTCAAGATGGAATTACGCATACCAATAACATCTCATTCACAGGGGGTGATCAAAAAGCATCTTTTAGAGCTTCTTATGGAAACGTAACTCAAACAGGTATGGTTCCGGAAACAGGTCTAAAAAGAAATACAATAAGATTTGCAGGAGACTTAAAGTTAAGCGAAAAATGGAAAGCTGGAGGCAGCATGCAATACACACATACTACAAATACTTTAGCACAAAATGGTAGTAATACATCTGGAGTTATGCTAAGTTTAATGCGTTCACCAATTAGTTATGATTTAAGAAATTATAAAGATGAGTTTGGAAATAACACAAATTACTTTCCATCGTATGACAACCCTTATTTTACAGTAAATGAAAATCCTGCAACGAGTGATGTTAATCGTGCTTTAGGTAATATATTCTTGACTTATACTCATGCTGAATGGTTATCTTTGACAGCTAAAGCAGGTATAGATACTTATTCAGATGCACGTAAACAGATATTTGCAATATCATCAAATGGAGATAGTTTAGGAGGAATTGGAGAAATAGCTTTTAATAGTATTACAAGTAAAGATTATTATGGAGATTTCATCGCAACAGGTTTATTACCTATAAAATCTGATTGGTTAAAAATTAACTATACTGCTGGTCTTAACTTACGTTCAAATCAATATTTAAGTGTATTCTCAAGAGGAAAAGGTTTATCTGTTAGATATAATTATAACCTAGGTAATGCTACAGAATTATTTGCATCTAATTCAGAAGAAAACACTATTTCAAGAGCTTTATTTGCTCAGGTAGATTTTGACATTAAAGATCAAATTTTCATAGCTGGTACAATTAGAAAAGAATGGTCATCTACTTACGGAGACAATGTAAAAAGTGCCATATTCCCTTCCGGAACAGCTTCTTGGATTGTTTCAAACACTTTTGACTTGCCTAACTTTATCAAATTAAGCTATGGTTATGGAGAAGTAGGTATTGCACCAACTGCATACCGCACAAAAAGCTATTACAGCCAACCAAGTCTTACAGATGGTTTTACTGACGGTTTAAGTTTTCCATATGATGGAACAAACGGTATGGCTCTATTAGGTCGTTTAGGCAATCCAGACTTAAAACCAGAAAGAGTATTAGGTCATGATTTAGGCTTAAGTACTAAGTTTTTAGAAAATCGTTTAACATTTGACTTGAATTTGTATTACAAAACATCTAAAGATTTATTAATTGATGTACCATTAGCTCAGTCATCTGGATTTGGATTCCAATATAAAAATGCTGCAGAATTAGTTAACAAAGGTGTGGAAATTGAATTAGGATATGACATCTTCAAGAAAAGCAATGCTTTTCAATGGAACATCAACCTGAACTGGGCATTAAACAAAAATGAAGTTACAGATATAGCTGGAGGCTTAGATGAAATTTCAATAGAACCTGCTTTCTCTTCGATTGGATATTTTGCAGTTAAAGGACAACCATTGGGAAGTTTTTACGGAACTAAATGGTTACGTGATGAAAATGGGCAAATAATTGTTGGAACTGATGGTTTAGCAAAATTAGATCCGGAAACTGGAAATCTAGGGAATTCTGCTCCAAAGTGGACAGGCGGCATTAGAAATACTTTTGCATTTAAAAGAGTTACATTATCTGCCTTATTAGATATCAGATATGGAGGTGTTGTATACAATGGTACAGGAGCCAGATTAAACACAATTGGCGTTTCTGCAGGTTCTGCTGACAGAGAACACACTTATATTATTCCAGGTGTTAAAGAAGACGGAACCCCTAATGATATTGAAATATCTGCTAAAAGTTATTTCCAAAACTTCAAAGGAGATAGCTCTTTAGCTGCCGCTGAAGAAGCCACAACAGATGTTAACTGGGTTAGATTACGTGATGTAAGTCTTAGTTATGATTTTAACACAAAACAATTTCCTTTCTTAAGTTCTGCACAATTATCAGTAACAGGAAGAAACTTATGGTTGGATACTAATTATAAAGGAGTAGATCCAGAAACAAGTTTAACAGGAGCTGGTTCTAGTATTAACGGCTTAGATTATTTTAATAATCCAGGAAGTAAGTCATTCATAATGAGTTTACGTGTAAGCTTTTAATTTAAATTAAATAAAATGAAAAAATATATAAAAAATATAATTCTTACAGCATTTAGCATTAGCTTACTAACTGGCTGTCAGACAGAATTAGACGAGTTTAACAATAATCCTAACGATCCTGATTCGAGTAATCCATCATTGCTAATAGCCGCAATGGAACTTGGTACTTTTCAGACTCACTCGAGTGGATTGATGAGAAATGCCGGTATTTTTACTCAACACTTACAAGGAACAAATGTTGGACAATTAGGTGCTATTGGTAAATACATTGTAAATGAGGGTGATGTAAATAATGAGTGGAATCTAATTTACGGGACTACTTTGATGAATGGTCATATACTAAACCGTGATTTTGCAGAAAATTTCCCTTATTATAATGGAATAGGTCAGGTATTAACCGCAATAAATTTAGGGTATGCAACAGATATGTGGGGGGATGTTCCTTATGACGAAGCTTTTTTAGCAGCTGAAGGAAATCAAACTCCTAAATATAATACTCAACAGGAGATTTATGAAAGATTGCAAACTATATTAGACAAAGCAATTGTAAACTTATCTAAGCCTGTGGCTAGTAACGAAGAATTACCTGGAAAAGACGACTTCATCTTTAATGGTAGTGCTGCTCAATGGATTAAAGTAGCTCGTGTTTTGAAAGCTAGATATGCATTGAGATTAACTGCTGTTGACGCAAATGCTGCTCAAAAAGCACTAGATTATGTAACTGCAGCTGGAATGACATCAAATAGTGACGATGCAAATACTTATTTTCTTGGAGATCAAAACTCATTAAATCAATGGTTTGCTTATGAAGACATACGCACAAGCTATTTAAGAATGGGTAAATATTTTGTAGACTACTTAGTTACTAATAGCGACCCTAGATTACCCTTTATGGTTGGTGAAGATGGAAATGGCGGATATTCCGGAAATGCACCAGAAGATGATAATTCTGTTGGAACATCTTACATTTCAGGTTACTATGAGACCAATCAAAGAGGCTTTGCAAGTCCAGATTGGCAAATAGGAATCGTAACTTATGCTGAAGCAAAATTTATTGAAGCTGAAGCAAAAGCCAGATTAGGTCAAACTGGCGTACAAGCTACATTGCAAGAAGCAGTAACTGCTTCTGTAACGAAAATTACTGGTGCTGCTCCATCAGCTACTTTCTTAGCAAATGCAACTGCTACATTCGATGTTGCTAATATTATACAACAAAAATATATTGCTTTATTCTTAACAATGGAGCCTTATAACGATTACAGAAGAACAGGTTTTCCTGCTTTGGTTCCAAACCAAAATTCAGATACTAAAATTATTCCTGTAAGATTACCTACTCCTTCTGACGAAAGACAATACAACCCTAATGCAACTGTGGTTAGTAATGTTACAAGTAAACTTTGGTGGGACGCTAATTAATTATTAGTTTAAAAAAACAAATAAGTAAAACCACTCTGTTCATTCAGAGTGGTTTTTTTTTATATAAACATTATACCTATATTTGCCCCATGGAAAAAGAACATCAAATATTTGGAATTAGAGCCATTATAGAAGCCATTCAGGCAGGAAAAGAAGTAGATAAAGTATTCATCCAAAAAGAAATTTCAGGTGAACTAATGAAAGATTTAATGAAAGTGATGAAACGTGCGAACATTAACTTTTCATACGTACCTGTTGAAAAACTGAATCGCTTAACACCAAATAATCATCAGGGTGCTGTTGCTACTATATCCCCTATTGGATTTATAGAATTAGAACATCTCGTTGAATCAACAATTGAATCGGGTTCAAAACCATTATTTTTAATATTAGACCAAATTTCTGATGCAAGAAATTTTGGTGCCATTATCAGAACAGCTGAATGTACTGGTGTAAACGGAATTATTGTTCAAAAAGCCGGTTCTGCTCCCGTAAATGGAGATACTGTAAAAACTTCCGCCGGGGCTGTTTTTAATGTTCCCATTTGTAAAGTTGAACATATCAAAGATGCCATTTTCTATCTTCAGGGATCAGGAATAAAAACTATTGCTGCTACTGAAAAAACAGAACAGAATATTTATGATTTAGCATTAAATGAACCTTTAGCAATCATCATGGGGTCTGAAGACAGAGGAATTAATCCTTCTGTTCTTAAAATTGTTGATGAAAAGGCAAAACTGCCTATGTTTGGTACAATTGGTTCATTAAATGTTTCTGTAGCCTGCGGAGCATTCTTATATGAAACAGTACGTCAGAGAGCCTAAGCTAAAATCCATTTTTAAGATTTCAACACCTCAATTGAGGTGTTTTTTTATTACAAAAATGTCATCCCACTTTTTTTAATTGTAACTAACAATTAAACACACATTCTTTTAAATTATTTTTTTTCCTCTGCTTCTGATTTAGTTATAATATAATTAACCAAAACATCAGAATTGAAATAGGACGAAACTATTTCAGAATCTTCTTGAGGAATTTCACTATTAACAAAATTACCGTTTTCGTCAAAGTGCTTCATAAAAGGGTCATTTTCTGGATTGAAGTCAGACTTCTGCCATTCGTAAACTATAGGTTTTTCATATTCAGGAGTTTTATAAAGTAAAGTCATTGCAAATCCGGTTATAAAACCTGCCAGATGACCTTCCCAAGAAATGGTATTATCAATTTCCGGAAAAACATACCAAATCATTCCGCCATAAAGTAATATCACAGATAATGAAAGCGCTACCAGCCTGTAATATCTTGTTTGAATACCTTTAAAAAAAATAAAACTTACCAAAACGTAAATTAATCCACTAGCCCCAATATGATAGTTTTCACGACCGATTATCCAAGTAATTAGTCCGGAAAAAAGAATTCCGAATGCGATAACTTTAACGGATTGTTTCGGGTAAAAATATTGTAAAGCCGCCAATAAGACTAATAACGGAATTGAATTATTATATAAATGGCTTAGATTTTCATGAATAAAAGGACTGAACAAAACACCTTGCAAACCTAAAAAATCTCTTGGATAGATTCCGTTTTTGTAAAAATCAAAATCATAACGAATCTGAAACCAGTATAAGATCCATAGAAAAAGAACAAAAAATACTGGAAGGCCAATAACTGCATTGGAAAATTTAAATTGATTGTCATCCATATCGGGTATATTTTGTAAATTGGATATTTATCAAAAAACTATCCAAATACAATTTACTGATAATTTGTCAGCTAAATATAACTTTCTTCATGTACGATTCATAGCCGTGATGGAAGCGGCATCCTTTTTTGGCTTTTTCTGCCAAAAAAGATATAGCGGACAGCAGGAATTAGCTCCTAAAAAATTAAATTTAAAATTGAAACTCGTAATTTTGTAAAATGGAAGCACCTTTAGCAGAACGCATTCGTCCACAGAAATTAGAAGACTATATCAGTCAAAGTCATTTGGTTGGACCAAACGGATCACTGACGCAACAAATTTCGAAAGGAATTATTCCGTCATTAATCTTTTGGGGACCTCCGGGAACTGGAAAAACTACTCTGGCTCAAATTATCGCACAGGAATCTAAGCGCCCTTTTTATATCTTGAGTGCGATCAATTCAGGTGTAAAAGACATTCGTGATGTAATTGAAAAGGCGAAACAAAGTGGTGGGTTATTCACTGCTAAAAATCCAATTTTGTTTATTGATGAGATTCATCGCTTTAGCAAATCGCAACAAGACTCCCTTTTGGCAGCGGTTGAAAAAGGCTGGATTACATTAATTGGTGCAACGACAGAAAACCCCAGTTTTGAAGTGATTCCTGCATTGTTATCTCGCTGTCAGGTTTATATCTTAAATGCTTTTACAAAAACCGATTTAGAAGCGTTACTGCATCGTGCCATGAAAACGGATGCAGAACTAGTTAAAAAAAATATCGTCCTAAAAGAAACCGAAGCATTGCTAAGATTATCTGGAGGAGATGGTCGGAAACTATTGAATATTTTTGAATTGGTTGTCAATGCTTCCGCAAGCGATGAAATCATTATTACAAACGATAGGGTTTTTGAACTTGTTCAGCAAAATACGGTTTTGTATGACAAAACCGGAGAACAACATTATGACATTGTTTCTGCTTTTATCAAATCGATTCGTGGAAGTGATCCTAATGGTGCTGTTTATTGGCTGGCAAGAATGATTGAAGGTGGCGAAGATGTGAAATTTATTGCCCGAAGAATGTTGATTTTATCCAGCGAAGATATTGGAAATGCCAATCCTACGGCTTTTATTATGGCAAACAATACTTTTCAGGCTGTTTCTACTATTGGTTATCCCGAAAGCCGTATTATATTAAGTCAATGCGCCATTTATCTGGCTACTTCGCCTAAAAGTAATGCTTCTTATATGGCTATTGGAAATGCACAGCAATTGGTAAAGCAAACCGGTGATCTGCCTGTTCCGATTCATTTGCGCAATGCCCCAACAAAGCTGATGAAAGAATTGGGTTATGGAGAAGACTATAAATACTCGCATGATTATGCGAATAACTTTGCGGAACAGGAATTTTTACCCGATGCTATAAAAGAAACGGTTCTTTATAATCCAGGTCAGAATTCCAGAGAGAATAGTAACCGTGAATTTTTAAAGAACCGTTGGAAAGATAAATATGGTTATTAGAAGTATTAGTCGCAGTTTCAGTATTCAATACCTCAAACAGATGACTAAAATTATTATTTTAAAATTTAACTATAACTTTTTCAGAAACTAATTTATCATTTTGATAATATTCAAAAAACCATTGATTGTCTTTTGCATTTAAAGTTCCCTGTATACCATCTTTTATTGCTATGAAAGAATCAGGACGAGAAGTTTTAAGTAATTTCATAACCACTTTTGGTGTTTTATCAATTAGCTGATACCCATTTTCTGTTGGTTGTGCATATAATAAATTTGGATCTGAAATATCTGCAACTGGTGTAGAAACTTGCGTAGAAACTGAAGTTGAAGCCACTGCCGGAGCAGTGACAGCAACAGTTGAAGCAACACCAGAAGATGCAATTGCAGCTTTGCCACTATATTTATAATTCAAACTGTATACAGACATAAATGCCATATCTAATGATTCGCGATAAGCTACTTCGAATTCTTTTTCCTTGCTTCTTCCGGTTTCAGAAGTATGAACCACTTTGCCATAACAGTCTTTAAATTCGACAAAAAGTTTGGTTACTAAAAAAGCATTATCTCTTTTTACATCAGCATACAACAAATCACAGCGATTTGCATATTCAGCAGGAAGCTGCTCATTTTCATAAAAGGCCTGAAAACCTGCTTTTATTAAATTTGCCTTTGTCATGGTTGATAATCTGTATGGATTAATACCTTTGGCAAAATCAAATTTTATAGGCACAATAACAGCTTTATAATCATTAATTGACTGCGAGAAACCTAAAGCAGATATAAAAAGCGTTATTAAAAAAAGTTTAATTTTCATATATGTAAAATTTTTATTTGTTAGTAATTATTTTATTGTCCAGATTTCGTTGGCATTTACTTACAACAGTTAATGAATGAAGGTGAAGGTTTTGAATTATAAATAGTTTTTGAGTTCCAACAGATGATTTATTTGTTTGATGTTCTGTGGAGCTTCGATTTTTTTATCATTAAAAAAAATAGCATCTAAACCTGCATTTATTGCACCATTCACATCTGCATCCAGGCAATCGCCTATCATAATGCAATTTTCTTTCGAAGCCTTTGCCGCATTAATTGCATAATCAAAGATAATACTATTTGGTTTTTTTACACCTGCCAGTTCAGAATTTGTTATAGTGCTAAAATAACCTCCCAACATAGCATTCTTTATTTTCTTTTCCTGCACGTTAGCAAATCCATTTGTAATAATGTGTAAATTATATTTCGGTTTCAAATATTCAAGCACTTCAATAGCCCCTTCAAAAAGATGATTATTATCTGTTAGACAATCAATATAGTCATTTGCTATCTTGTCAATATCTTCATCAGAAATGATAATATTCAAAGCATCAAAAGAAAATTTTAATCTATTATAACGCAGTTCCTGATGTGTGATCTCGTCATTTTGATATAATTTCCAGCAAGCCTGATTTACAGGAATGTATTTTTCAATAAAATCCTCGCATTTGATTTTCGGATATTTATTTTCGAAAATACAGCTGAAAGCCATTTCTGAGTTTCGGTCAAAATCCCAGAGTGTATGATCTAAATCAAAGAATATATCGGTAATATTTGCATTCATAATTTATAAAATTCCTTCATCTACAAAACTATAATATTTTGTTTCAGTAATAATCAAATGATCCAAAACTTTAACATCTAAACTATCTCCCGCCATCTTTAATTTTTTTGTAATGTGTTTGTCGGCATCACTAGGCATCAAAGTTCCTGATGGATGATTGTGACATAAGATTAAGCCAGTCGCACCAGATTCAAGTGCTATTTTAAAAACAAGACGAACATCCACAATCGTTCCTGAAATCCCTCCTTTGCTTAATTGAGATTTTAAAATCACTTTGTTAGAATTATTCAGAAAAAGCACCCAAAATTCCTCATGAGGAAGCTCACCAATTATGGGCTGCATGATTTCAAAAACCATTTTACTAGATGTGATTTTGGTCATTTCAACGGAGTCCTCTGCCCTGCGTCTTCTTCCTAATTCTAAAGCAGCAATAATAGTAATTGCCTTGGCTTCGCCTATTCCTTTAAAATCAATTAATTGCGAGACAGACATTTTTCCTAATGAATTCAAGGTATCAACACTTGCCAAAATTCTTTTACTTAAGTCAACTGCCGATTCATTCCGACTTCCGGAACCAATTAAAATGGCAATTAATTCGGCATCGCTCAAAGCATTTTTGCCTTTCAGCATTAATTTTTCACGAGGCTTGTCATCTTCAGACCAGTTTGTAATTGGAAAATGTGTTGATTCCATCTGGACAACTTTAATTTTTTCAGGCATATAATTTTATGAATATTTTCAAAAATAAGAAAAATCATTCATTAAAACTCATTTGTTATTTTGATAATCACTAATTTTAAAACAAAAAGAATGAAATCTATCTCCACCGTTTTAATTGTACTTATATTTTTTTCTTGTAATCAGAAAGAAAACAACAAATTAACTTTTACTAATCCTCAAAAAACAGCAACAAAAACTTTTGAAGAAAAATTGTCTGAAGCGGCAATATCTATAATTGATTCTTCCATAGATTATGATCCGGCTTATTTTTCCATAAAATATCCAAACGGAGATATCCCTGCAAATAAAGGTGTCTGTACAGATGTCGTTATTCGTAGTTATCGAAAATTAGATATTGATTTACAAAAAGAAGTCCATGAAGATATGGTTGAAAATTTTTCTAAATATCCAAATTTAAAAAAGTGGGGAATGACAAAAACAGATACCAATATCGATCATCGAAGAGTTCCTAATTTGGAAGTTTTCTTTAAAAGAAAAGGAATGAAATTACCTGTTACTCAAAATCCGGCAGATTATAAAACAGGCGAACTGGTTACCTGGATGATTAATAATAAATTGCCTCACATCGGAATTGTCACAAACAAAAAATCAGAAGACGGCGAACGAAATCTTATTGTCCATAACATTGGCGGAGGACAAGTTTTAGAAGATTGTTTGTTTGAATATAAAATCGTGGGACATTATATTTATGGAAAGTGACAACAGTAACCACAATATTGTCATTCCGTAGGAATCTATTATATATTATTCTACTTTTTATATTTCTATGGAAACAGAAACTTGCTTGATTATTCGTTTAATTTTAGAATTACATTCCGAAATTTATTCCTTGAAATGATGATTCCAAAATTCTAAGTTTGGATTTAATTTCTTTATTAAATTGAGCTTCTTTTCTCTGGAGAGGTTTTTAATTTTTTTCTCTCTTTCAATTGCCAATTGAATCCAACCAATTTTTTGATAATAAATTAAAAAGTGTGAATTGTATTTTGCAGTAAACCTATTTTGGTTTAATTTACTCTCATGTTGTTGTAATCGTAATTTTAAATTATTGGTTACACCAGTATATAAAACAGTTCTGCTTTTATTGTTAAAATATAAACATTAAAGGTATAAATTCCTTCGGTGTATTCAAAAATGAAAATATAATTAAATTAATAAAAAAGATTTCTGTGAAATGACAAAATGTGAGTTATAAAAAACCTTGAAATTAAATTTTTTACACAACTTGTCATTCACAGAAATTTGTTATTCATATGACAATGAGTTGAGATTCCTACGGAATGACAAACTTTGACAATAAATATATTTTACTCTATCAAAGTCTTTACCTCATCAAAATTCAAACCTCCATAATTCCCTGAACTCATCAAAAGCAATGCTGAGTTATCCAAATTTAAATTGAACAAGTATTCTTTGAATTCGGTTGGATTAGTATAAATTATCAAATCTTTTCTATTGAAGGATGTTGCAATTTGTTCGTAAGTTACTTCTTCCAATTGTTTTATTTTTACTGCATCAGGAGAATAGAATACAACTGCAACATCTGCATATTCAAGTGCTCCTTCATATTCTTTCAGGAATTCTGCATTTAAACTGCTATAAGTATGCAATTCTAAACAAGCTACCAAAGTTCTGTCCGGATATTGTTCTTTTACCGCTTTAGTTGTGGCTGCCACTTTACTTGGCGAATGTGCAAAATCCTTGTAAGCTACTTTTCCTTTTCCTTCGGCAATTTTTTCTAATCGCTTTGATGCACCTTTAAAACTTGCAATTGCTTCATAGAAATCTTCTTCATCAACACCCATATTTTGACAGATCCATTTAGCACCGGCTAGATTATTCAGGTTATGGGCTCCAAAAACTTCAATTGGCATATCACCTTCGGGCGTTTTTAATAAAGTTACACCATCGCTAACGGAATATTCAGGAGTAAAATAAGGTAATTTGCGAATTGGATTTGTTGCAGCTTCTGAAACACGTTTTACTTCCGGGTCATTTTCATTGTAAACTAAGATTCCGCCATTGGTGATTTTTGCAATGAAAATTTCAAACTGTTCAACATAATTTTCATACGTTGGAAACACATTAATATGATCCCATGCAATTCCAGAAATTAAGGCAATGTTAGGCTGATACAAATGAAATTTTGGGCGTCTGTCTATTGGAGAAGACAAATACTCATCCCCTTCCAAAACCATGAAATCATTTTCTTCGGTAAGATGT
>CBFGNY010000048.1:0-24588 GCA_965650235.1 uncultured Flavobacterium sp.
AAAAAATACTACAGCAGTATTAAATGGAAATTAAACTAATTGTTAGGTTAACTTAAAAAAAGAAAACATTATGAAAATAAAAAATATATTTAAGTTTCTGATTGTTGCTCTTCTGGCTACACAATTAGGAGCCTGCGACAAGAATGAAGCAGAACAAAAATTTGATGAGACGCCAACGGAAAGAATAAATGCCAGAAAAAAAGAGCTTAATGATGTCTTGCTCTCGTCTGAATATGGATGGAAGGCTGTTTATTTTACGGATAATACGCAACTTGGCGGATTTACGCATTTGTTTAAATTTTCTGCTGACGGAAAAGTTGCCATGGCATCTGATTTTGATAGTGATACCAATATTTATAACAGTGATTACAGTATTGAGTTAGGCAGCACAGTTAGTTTATTATTCTCTACCAAAAACAGAATACACCTGTTATCTGATGCAAATAATTACCCTACTGATGGATTAAAAGGTAAAGGATACAAAGGAGACTTTCAGTTTTTAAATTACGGACAGGAAAATGGTGAAATAATTTTTAGAACCAATCGTAGTTTTCAGGAATTGCATTTCGTAAAAGCAACAGCTGAGGATTGGACAGATCTGGAATTACATACAGAAATGGCCGAAAATGTAAAAGGTTCGGATGACAGCCCACTTTTTAGATTATTGGAAACCAATGACGGTACCGATACTCATAAGTTAGACTTTAGTTATGCTTCAAATACTCGATTTGCAACTGCAAATTCTGTAGAACAAGGTTATAATATAAGTTATAATATGGGTGTTGCTTTCACAAAAACAGGTATTATTGTAAGTCCGGCTTTAGTAGTCAATAACCAGGAATTAACTGAATTTATTTATGATGATAATACCGGAGATTTTACTGCAACAGGTACAGATGGAGTGAGTGCTGTAATTAAATATAGTACAAAACCTTTGATTTTAACGGATGATTATAAATTGCTGTTAACCGGAGGAGAAAATAATGTCTATGCTTATCAACGTGGTATTACAGAATTTGAACCAGCAAACTCCCCATTGTTTTTATCTTTATTAGAAGACATAGAGAAATCCATTGGAGTACCACTTATAAGAGCACAGCTTTGGTTTAATAATCCTGATGGGACAAATTATATAGAATACAGAAGATCTATTGATGACGAAACTGAAAAAAGGTATTATCACTACTTTACTGTAAAAGCAGATGATGTAAACAAAACCGTTACATTTATTCCGGGTGTTTGGAAATCAGGTACTGCACCCGCTGGGGCTTCAGGTATGGATCCAGAAGGACCGGCAATCTCGCGTCCATCTTTCTTAAAAGCACTTGATGATGAATTTATGAATCCTCATGGTCTTTATTTTACTGAGATACCGACTGTTGGTTTTAAGGGGTATACTTTTGCAAGTACAACAACTCTCTTTAGAATGGTTGCTAATTATCTTTAAAATTAATTTCAAATACGATTTAAAAAGAAAGACACCATAAATTTTGTTGTCAGGATACTGCTGATTTGATTGGGGAAGAACTTCCAAAACAAATCGTTCACTCTTGATGAAAGAAATTATGTTTTGATATAAAACGATCCGCGTGATACCATTATTTGTCCGGTAAACGCGAGATCACACAATCCCAACTCTGGTAGAAGTGCCTACTATTTTTAAAAGCCGTCTCAACCTAAAATTTGAGGCGGTTTTTTCATATAAAATCTTGGTAATGTATCAATTGTGTTGTTTTGTTTTTCAAAACTAAAAGAATATTGATAAATCAGTACTTATTAAGCAAATTCACTTTAAAGAGATGAGTATTGAAATTCAAAGTTTAATATACGAAATCGTCTTAGAATTGATGTTTCTTCAAAATAACTTAAAACTAATAATTATGAGAATAGTAATGTTTATAATTTTCGTTCTGGTTGTTATCCTGATTTGTGACAGTGACGACTACACCAAAAACAATTAAACTGACAAAAAAATGACTGCTCTTAGATAATTACACCTGACACAAAATAGTTTGTATCATTATTATAATGGTATATATATTCGATTATTATGGTTGAGTTGAGCAGAGACAGTTTTAGTCAGATATAAAATTTAAATGATATTGTTTAAAGGTTATTGCAATTGTTATTTTTTTAAAAAGGGAATTATCATATATTTGACAAGTCATTCATATCCCCTGAATGTACCTTTTTGTGATTGTTATAATTATTAAAAAGACAATAGCTAAAAATAAAAAAAAATTAATTTTTGAATATGAAATTATTAGAAGGAAAAGTTGCCATTATTACTGGTGCCAGTCGTGGAATTGGAAGAGGAATTGCTGAAGTTTTTGCTAAACATGGAGCAAATGTTGCTTTCACATACAGCTCATCTGTAGAATCGGCTCAGGCTTTAGAGGTAGAACTGAACGGTTTAGGGATTAAAGCGAAAGGATACCAGTCGAATGCGGCAAATTTTAATGAAGCGCAGACTTTTGTTGACGCTGTTCTGGCAGATTTTGGAACTGTTGATATCTTGATAAACAACGCCGGAATTACAAAAGATAACTTATTGATGCGTATGTCTGAGGCTGATTTTGATCAGGTTATTGATGTGAATTTAAAGTCGGTTTTTAATATAACAAAGGCAATTCAGAAAACTTTTTTAAAGCAACGTTCTGGTTCTATTGTTAATATTAGTTCTGTAGTTGGGGTTTCAGGAAATGCTGGGCAAACTAATTATGCGGCTTCAAAAGCGGGTGCAATTGGTTTTACAAAATCGGTAGCTTTAGAGTTAGGATCACGTAATATTCGTTGTAATGCAATAGCTCCCGGATTTATTGAAACAGAGATGACTGCAAAATTACCTGAAGATGTAGTGAAAGGCTGGAGAGACGGGATTCCGTTGAAACGTGGCGGAACTACTGAAGATGTTGCCAATGCATGTCTTTTCCTTGCTTCAGATATGAGTGCTTATGTTACCGGGCAGGTTTTAAATGTTTGTGGAGGAATGCTTACTTAATAAGTTGATTGTTGATGGTTTGTTGTTATTGTTCAGAACCAAAAACTATAAACTAACAACTATAAACAAATAAATATATGACTACAAACACGATTCTATTATTATTACTTTCTTTAGTAATAGCTGGTGGATTGTCGTATTTTCAATATTTTTATAAAGCCAAAAACGATTCGAAAGTGAATCTGTTTTTGGCTTTTTTGCGTTTTTTAATCATTTTCGGATTATTGGTTTTATTGATTAATCCTGTTATGACGAAAAATTCACTTGATGTTACCAAAACGCCTTTGGCAATTGTGGTTGACAATTCGAGTTCGATTACGGCTTTAAAATCAGATAAGAAGGTTGCTGAATTATACCAGAAATTAATTTCGAATCCGGCTCTTCAGGACAAATTTGAAATTCAGTCGTATCAGTTTGATGCCGATTTTAACCCTTCTGAAAAATTTGATTTTAAAGGAAAGCAAACCAATCTTGATGAAGTTGCGAAGAATTTAAAAAGCATCAATAAAAACCTGATCTTTCCAACTATTATCATCACCGACGGGAATCAGACTACAGGAAATGATTATGTCTATCGTTTTGATCCTGTCAATAAAGTGTATCCTTTGGTTGTGGGAGATACAACCACTTTTTTTGATTTAAAAATCAATCAGTTAAACGTAAACAAATACGCTTTTCATAAAAATAAATTCCCGGTTGAAGTTTTTCTGCAATATGCAGGAGATAAATCCATAAATGCAGATTTTACAATTTCACAAGGAAATACGGTTGTTGCCAGAGAGAAAGTTTCTTTTTCTCCATCTAAAAAAACAGCTTCTTTAAATTTGCTTTTACCTGCTGACAGAGTAGGTCTGCAAATTTTTAGAGCTAAAATTTCTTCTAATGCAAAAGAGAAAAATAGCTATAATAATGTAAAGAATTTTGCTGTTGAAGTGATTGACCAAAAATCAACGATTACCATAGTTTCATCAATAAATCATCCGGATATTGGAGCTTTGAAACGTTCGATTGAAACGAATGCCCAGCGTAAAGTAATATTGGCAAAGCCAAATGAACTGGATAAATTAAATGAGGTGTCGGTTTTGGTTTTGTATCAGCCAAATAGAGCTTTTAAACCTATTTTTGATAACAATAAATTAGCCGGAACAAATACTTTTATTATTACCGGGAACAACACCGATTTTAATTTTCTGAACCAAAAACAGAATAGTTTGGTTTTTAAAATGAGCGGTCAAAGAGAAGATTATTTAAACGAGTTTCAATCGCAGTTTAATTTGTTTGCTATTGAAAATATAGGTTTTGAAAACTTTCCGCCATTGCAGAATCTATTCGGGACGATTACTGTAAACGGAAACGTATCAGTTTTACTTTCTTCTAAAATCAGAAATGTTTCTACCAATGCTCCTTTATTGGCTTTCGCCGAAAATCAAGGCAAAAGAACTGCTTTTCTTTTGGGGGAAAACAGTTGGAAATGGCGTCTACAAAGTCATATTGATAATCAGTCATTTGAAAAATATGATGTTTTTACAGATAAGATTATTCAGTATTTGGCAACATCAGCTTCAAAAAAATCATTGGTTGTAACGCACGAAAGTTTTTATAATTCGGGAGAAGCGATTGTGATCAATGCGCAATATTTCAATAAAAATTATGAGTTTGATGAAAAAGCAAGACTAACCATCACAGTTAAAAATGCAGAGACCAAACAAACCAAAAATTACGATTTATTGAAAGGAAATAATTCTTTCTCAGCAAATTTAGATGGTTTAGCAGCCGGAAAATATAGTTTTACAGTAAAAGAACTGAATACTAACACAGTTTATTCCAGTCGTTTTGAGATTTTAGATTTTGATATCGAAAAGCAATTTGTGAATCCTGATGTTCAAAAGCTGAAACAATTAGCGTTGCAAACAAATGGAAAAGCTTTTTTCGAAAACCAGATTGATGATTTGATTCACACACTTTTAGAAAATAAAGAATACAAATCGATAGAGAAAAATATCTCAACCAAAACACCTTTAATTGACTGGGTTTGGTTGTTGATTTTAATTGCTGCTTTACTGACGACGGAATGGTTTGTTAGGAAGTATAATGGGATGCTTTAAAAATTCTATAATTATAAAAAAGAAATGGTTTTAAATTATGGAAGCAAAAAAAATCATTATTTTCTTTAGCCTGTTTTTCATAACTGTTTTTTCTTTTACTTACATTAATGCCAGGGAGGAGAATAGAAAAAACTATCAGTTTGTAATTGCCAGATTTAATGAAAGACCAAGTAGTATTACTTTTAGCAATAATGATAATGAATTTACCCTTTCAAGATTCGATCCTTATGTAAATGATATTTATAAAGAAGATAGTTTAGTAAAAAAAGCCTTTTCCAAAAAGATTTATATTTATAGAAAGAATAAAAAAGATAAATACTTTTTAATATTTACACTAAATAATTCAGGGATTTTTCCAATAGATTGGTTATAAATTGAATTTTCAAAAATCAATAAAAAATGGATTTCAGGCTAAAAGTTTTCTACACCGTTGCACTCCGCCTTAACTTTACTAAAGCGGCAACTGAATTGTACATTACGCAGCCAGCAGTATCCAAACACATTCAGGAACTCGAAGAAACGTACAAAACCAAGCTTTTTGAACGAAACGGTTCTAAAATTGCCTTAACGCCAGCTGGAGAAATTCTGCTGAAACACACAAAAAACATCTTCGAAATCTATCGTGAAATCGACTTTGATATGAGCTCGTTTATCAAGGATCGCCAGGGTTTGTTAAGGTTAGGAGCGAGTACGACTATTTCGCAATATATTATTTCGCCGGTTTTAGCACGATTCCATCAAAAACAACAAGATATAAAAGTCAATTTGCTGAACGGAAATACCGAACAAATCGAAAGCGCCTTAATCAACAAGGAAATTGAAATCGGAATTGTAGAAGGGCAGTCTAAAAATCAGTCGATAAAATATGTTCCGTTTATAAAAGACGAACTCGTTTTGGTTTGCAATATCAAAAATCCTTTAGTAAAACAAAACACAATTTCATTAGAAGATTTGAAAACAATGAAATTTATAACACGTGAACGTGGTTCAGGAACACTTGAAGTTATAGAATATGCTTTAAAGAACGTTGGCTTAAAATTATCCGATCTGCAAATCGAAATGCAGTTAGGAAGTACAGAAAGTATAAAATCATATTTACTCAATTCAGATTGTTTTGCCTTCATGTCAATCCATGCGGTTGATAAAGAGCTTAAAAATAACGAACTGATTGTTTTGGATGTAGAAAATTTAGCTATCGAAAGATATTTTTACATCATTACACTACTCGGAAAATCAGATGCCTTATCTGAATTATTCATTCAAAATATTTCTTCTTATTATAACCTGAAGTTATAGTCGATTGTATTTAACGATTGGCGCATTCAATATAAAGAACAGACCTTTGTAGGGTAAATATCAAGTACCTTATTTTGAAAACACAACACCATACAGCGTCCCATTTATTTGAAGTAAATCTTTTTCTTCAGCAGCTTATTTTTGGAGCAGTAATCTTGTTATGCCTGTTTTCAATTATTTCCCCATCCATTGCTTTATTATTAGGTGTTTTAATAGTGAATGTTTTTGGAAATCCATTTATAGCATTCAATCATAAACCGATCACATTTTTATTGCAATTTTCTGTAGTAGGTTTAGGTTTCGGAATGAATGCTTCATCAGCAATTTCTGCAGGAAAAGAAGGCTTTTTACTGACTGTTTTTTCAATTTTCAGCACACTTGTTTTCGGAACGCTTTTAGGAAAATGGTTGAAAACCGAGAAAAAAACATCACATTTAATTTCGTGTGGTACTGCCATTTGTGGCGGAAGTGCCATTGCCGCTATTTCGCCGGTAATTAAATCAAACGAAAACCAAACTTCTATTGCATTGGGCGTAATTTTTATTCTAAACTCCATTGCCCTATTTATCTTTCCGTTCATAGGACACCAACTTGATTTATCGCAGAGAGACTTTGGTGTATGGTGTGCCATTGCTATTCATGACACGAGTTCTGTTGTAGGAGCAGCAAATAAATACGGAGCCGAAGCTTTGCAGGTTGCAACAACAGTAAAACTGGCGAGAGCCTTATGGATTATCCCGATTTCTATTTTGACAGCAGTTATTTTCAAAAATAAAAACTCAAAAATCAAGATTCCTTATTTCATCGGATTGTTTATTTTGGCAATGCTTTTTAATACTTATGTACCTGCAACAGCCATTATTGCACCAGGCATTGTAAGTATTGCAAAAATAGGTTTAACGATTACTTTATTCTTAATTGGAGCAACATTAAATATAAACGCCCTAAAATCAGTAGGAGTGAAGCCTTTACTGCAAGGTGTTTTTCTTTGGGTTTTTATTGCAGGTTTGGGGTTGGCTTCTATTTTATACTTCCATTAATATAAATCAGTTATTTTACATTAGAATATTTCACTACAGGTTTGCCTGTAACATTGTACCATTTTCCTTTGAATGAAAAATGTTTTTCTATCACAAAATTAAATTGCTTTTTAGTTTTAGCCATTTCGCTGAGTTCCTTTGGCATTTCAATTTCGTAATCATCTTCAGTACCTTTTGCTTTTTTATAAAATCCGGTAGTTGTAATGACAAAATCCCTGAAAAACTTTTTCTTGCCGTCATTAATAACGGTGTAAGTACTTGACCATTCTGTACCGCCTTCTGCATTATTCGAAAGTCTGTAATCTCCAACTTCCATTAAAGGCTGATATTTTCCATCAAACCCAGCAATAAGATAGAGGTAACCATTATAAGGAGCACCAGCACCTCCATTGGCATGAATTAATGTAAAGGCATATTGATCGTCTCCAATTTCTACAAGTTTTAAGGCGGGAATTCTGGCGAAAGCACCAAAGGCTGCAATTCCGGGCTGAAAAGATTTCATTTCCCATACATTTTCGGTTTTTGTAAATTTGGCTAATCCCAAAAGACCTCCGCTAAAACGGCCAGTCTGCAAACCATCAGTATCGTAAACTGAATGATTAAAAACCAACATTTTGAATTGGTTCCCTTTTGAATCCGAATAATTAATTGTAGTATCAAGTCGTGTCGCAACACCTTCGGTATAAGGAAACAACTGGTCGCCTTCAACACCATTTACATCAGTGTAAGCAGTAGTTTTGCAGCTTTTACATTTCCAGCTTACAAAAGTATTACTTTCAGACATTTTATATAATTTCCCGGGAAATAATTGCTGCATTGTTTTTACTCCATCCGGAGCATCGGTTATTTTTAATGTTCGTTTGGTGTTTAAAATGGTATCACTAACGTTTTTTAATTGCACAAGATCGTCCTGTGCCGAGCAGATAGAAATGGAAATCAGGAAAAAAATAATCGATTGAAATAGACGCATACAGTAATTTTTTGAGTAAAATTAATATAAACTTATCGGAAAAGCTGAAAGATCTACGCTAAATGAGTATCTGTTACTTAAAGGGCTTTAAAATCAGTAAAAGTTAAATTTACTCAATATTAATTGGTATTTTTTTGAGTTATCTTTAAAAGAGGTAAATTTGTACCTTAAAATAATCTTCAAATGAAAAACTTTAAAATGAAACCAAAACTAATTGCTTTTTTTGCAATCGGAGTTGGATTTTTGACCTTATCATGGGGAATCGTTGGCCACGAACGAATTAATAAAGCAGCCGTAATGGCTTTGCCTCAGTCACTACAAGTATTTTTTTACAATCATATCGATTTTATTACGCAAGAAGCTTCAGTTCCGGACATTCGTAAATATGCTTTAAAATACAAAGATGAAAATCCGAGACATTATATTGATCTGGAAAACTTCAAGACGCCAATCGACAGTTTACCTGGAACTTTAGAGGAAGTGACTAAAAAATACGATGCCAAATTTCTGAATGATAACGGAATTTTGCCTTGGTACATCGAAGATATGATGATTAAATTGACGAAAGCGTTCAAAGAAAAAAACAGAGCTGAAATTTTATTTCTTGCAGCAGATTTAGGTCATTATATTGGCGATGCTCACATGCCGTTGCATACTTCTGCGAATCATGACGGACAATTAACCGGTCAAAAAGGAATCCATTCTCTTTGGGAAAGCAAATTGCCTGAATTATTCGTTAAAAATTACAAGCTAAATGTACCGGAAGCTCAGTATTATGAAGATGTTCATAAGGCAACCTGGGATATGATTAAAGATACCCACAGTTTGGTTGAGCCATTATTATCGGTTGATAAAAAACTAAGAACTGCTACTCCTGAAAATCAGGTTTTCGTGGTAGATGCTGAAGGCAAAATTGTTAAGAGCAAATACAATTCGGCTAAATTTTCAGATGAATATGCAGCTAGATTGCATACAGAACTAAACGGAATGGTCGAAAGCCAAATGAAAAAAGCCATTACGGCAACAGCAAGTTTTTGGTACACCGCCTGGGTAAATGCCGGAAAACCGGACTTAAGCGATTTAGATGCTAAGGAACTTACAAAACGCAACAGCAAAGCTTTAAAGCAGGATTTGAAGTTATTTCAAAAAGGAAACCTTTTCGGAATGCAAAATCAAAATGATTAGGAAATAAAACCAAAAGCCTGCGAAATAATCCGCAGGCTTTTGATTTTTAATTCAGACTTGGCGATTCCGGAATCTTAATATTTTTTTTAGGCTTTTTTATAATCAGTAAATAAAAAGTAATACCACCCAAAACAATCAAAAGCGCAATCTGCAGCTGCCCCAGCGTATTATTGCCGCTGTGCATTGCATTAGCATTAGCCAGTTTTGCCTTGCCTTCCTTCACCTGAATTTCAGAAAGCTGATTTAGAGTGTTTAAAGCCTTATCACATAGAGGCACAATATGGCTCCAGTTTTTATTTTGTACATCTTTATTGATTTCTGAACAGGAAGCCAGAAAATTATTAAAATGAATTTTTTCCTTCGGGGTCAGAACCGTTTTAAAATACAAATCATCAATTGTATGAATTATTTTCAAGGCATTTTTAATTTCATCATTTTTCGTGATATCATTTAAGTTCTCTTTCTGGGCTTCAGCTTTTATAAAATTAAGTTCATTCGCATACTGAAAAATATAGTATGCCACAACCAGCCTGTCATTATAAATAGTATTGATGTTTTCGTTGACTTTTTTAGAATTTCGCAGCGTATTAAAATTACTCAGCACGATGATCAGCATCACAATCAGTAAAATAAAAGCTGCCTTGGTCTTATTGCTGTATTTTTTTAAAATATCCCTCATTATCCATCAATTAAATAGCTGTTTTAAAGATACATAAATCTGCGGTTTTAAAATATAGTAAATCAGAATGTTAAACAGATTTTTTTAAGGGAGCAATTTCCTGCTGTACGCTGTATCTTTTGTGGCGAACCCCGCCATAAAAGGATGCCGCTTTCAGGGCTAGGGATTCAGGTTTCATAAAGAAGTTTAAATTTATAATTTCTGATATTCTTTTCGTTTTAAAATAGCAGCAGCTGTCTGATAAAACGAAATGGTTTCATTTACCAAATCGGCTCTTTGGGTTTTCAAAGGCTTTTCTTCATAGTGAATTTGATATTCAGGCGCAATTCCTTTTTTCGTAATCACATGCAGCTGAAATTGTTTTACTTGTTGTTTTGGCGATAAAATAGTCAGGACATTATCTCGTATCATTCCTAAATCCTGATAAGTGGCGATAAAGGCTCTGGGTTTGTAATCTGATTTTAAAACATCCTGTCCGTAAAATTTACTTTCATAATTAAAATGTAATAATCCAAAAAGGGTAGGCATCAAATCTATTTGTGACATCAATTGATGATGCTTTTTAGCTTTGATTTCCGGACTGTAAATAAAAGCAGGAATTCGGTATTTATCTAACGGAAGCTCAGTTTTTCCTGCACTTGAAGCACAATGATCCGCAACAATCACAAAAACTGTATTTTGAAACCAAGGCTGTTTACTGGCCATTGCAAAAAATCTTCGCAATGCATAATCGGTATATTTGACACCGCCATTACGCGATTTAATATCGCCCGGAATATCAATTTTGTTGTTAGGATACGTAAAAGGCCTGTGATTACTAACCGTCATAATATGATTGAAAAAAGGCTTGTTTTCTTTAGCCTCATGATTCATAATTTCAATTGCTTTGGTATACATATCTTCATCACAGACACCCCAGACATTCGAAAAAGTAATTTCATCAGAATTAAAGTTCGATTGATCTACAATTTTATATCCATTTCCCGAATAAAAATCGCTCATATTATCAAAAAAGGCATCGCCACCGTACATATATTTAACTCCATAACCCTTTTGTTTAAAAATGCTTCCGGTTGAAAATTTATTTTTATTGTCTTCGCGTTTTACAATGCTTTCGCCAGGAGAGGGCGGTAAACATAAAGTTACAGCCTCAAGTCCCCGGACTGTCCTGTTTCCGGCAGCATACAGATTAGTGAACTGTACACTTTTTTGCGATAAACTATCTAAAAAAGGAGTTATGTTTTTATAGTTTCCGTAGGATTTCAGGAATTCAGCACTATAGCTTTCCATCGTAATAAGAACTACATTTTTATGCCTTTCCAAAGAGTCATTTTTAATTATTCGGGTAGTGTTTTCCCCTGAAATTGTTGGAAATTGCTGTTTTAAAATAGCAAAAGCTTTTTCGTTTGGAAGTGTTTTATAAAATTTAAAATAATCTAATTTATTATTCTTAAAAGCTAAATAAAATTTATACAACCCGTTAGCTTGTAATTCATTAACGAATACGTTTTTTGAGTTTTCTGTTTTAGTTAAAGTTGGAATTGCAATCAATGAAACCAAAAACAAGACCACGTAAATCACTGAAATTTTAAGTTTCGTTTTAAAATTCGGAATTTCATCAACATATATCCTTGATTTTTTCAAAATGAAATAAGTAATGATTCCGGTAACCAAAAACAAGGCAATGTATATTGGAATTACAGGATATGACTGCATAATGTTTCCGATAACTTCATTGGTATAAATCAAATAATTTACAGCGATGAAGTTGTATTTTACACCAAATTCATTCCAGAATAAATACTCACTTATTCCGTTTTGAAGAATCAGTAAAACATACATAAAGATTACGAAAGCAAATAGCCAGAATCTAATTTTATCTTTCTGCTTTGGTATAAATAAAAATGCAGCAAATAAAATCGTTTTGATGCTAATGAAAATAAGGACGATTTTGGGTAAGGCTCCGCCATATTCGTCTAAAATACTTTTACCCGAGGCAACATATAAAAATAACAGAATAAAAAAAGCCAAAATAATATATCCTGAAGGCTTGTTGTATTTAGTGTTTGAAATAAAAATTAAGTAAAGCCATAAAAACAGGCTAGCAATCATAAACACAAAAAAATCAGACAATAGACCTAAGCTAAAGATTTTCAGGCTCTCAGTAAAAGTAAAACAGCTTTGTGTTATTGGATGAAAAAGCAGGATAATCCGCAATATAAAACTGATAGTAAAATAAAAAATGCCAAGGCAATAAAAAGGAGCAAGTTTCTTGTAGAAAATCATGAATATTTTTTCACAAAATTAATTTCAATTAACGGTTAAGGATTAAGTTTATGCTTTTACCTTACTTAGCGTAAACTTAATATTTGCTTAAGTCTGTGCTGTTTGTGCTATTCTATCTCTTTTAAAAATCATTTCTATAGGGCAAAATATTATCTTTGACTGATTCATAAAAAATCATTTACAAATTCTAAAATATATGTCCAATGCACATTTTAATAGTTGAAGATGAGCTCGGTATTATGCAGTTTTTGGAACAGGGTCTTGAAGAAGAAGGTTATCTTATTTCAACTGCTGAAGATGGCTTGAAAGGGTTTGAATTAACTCAAAAAAAACAATTCGATTTGATTCTTTTAGACTGGATGTTGCCAAAAATTACCGGAATTGACTTATGCAAGTCTATCAGAATAAAGGATAAAACAACTCCTATTATTTTTTTGACTGCTAAAGATACAGTTCAGGAAACTATTGAGGGACTTAAAGCAGGGGCAAATGATTATATAAAAAAGCCTTTTAGCTTCGAAGAATTGGTAGAAAGAATCAAAATTCATTTTAGAAGCAGTCATGAAACTGAATTACTCATACTAGGGACAATTAAAATTGATTTGCTGAGGCATGTTGTATTTAAACATGATGTTGAAATACCACTAACCCAGCGGGAATTCGAATTACTGACTTATCTTATAAAAAATAAAGGCAAAGTCTGCACCCGAAATCAGATTTTAAAAGATGTCTGGGAGATCAATTTTGAGTATGATACTGGTGTAATAGATGTTTTTATGAATGCCATTCGAAAGAAACTCAATTTAAAAATAGAAGAAGACTATATAAAAACAATTCGTGGTATAGGCTATATCGCAAACGACTTATAAAATGAACCAGTTATCTTTTAAAAATAGAATTGCCTTAAATTATATTATTACAACAGGTTTGTTGATTTTAGTAGTTTTTTCGTTTATCTATTTCATTGTAAAACATTCAGTTTACAATCATACCGATGAAAGTATCAAGGTTGAAATTCAGAATCATTTAAAAGAAATTGAAGTAAAAGATGAAAAGGTAACCCTTATTGATAAAGAGGAATGGAAAGAAAGAGAGCATAATACAGTAGATGTAAATCCGGTTTTTGTACAATTTTTAGATCATAATAAAAAAATTACTGAAAAGTCTCCTAATCTTAAAACCAAAATATTGATTTTCAATGATTCAGTAGAAGACTTTGAACTTTTTGATGCTAAATTGGGTAGCAATGCTATCAGGCAGATTCAGGTTCCGATTCATGTAAAATCAAAAAAAATAGGCTATGTAATAGTGGCGATGTCACTATCTGATTCAATTTTAGTTCTTCGCAATTTATTTGAAACTTTAATTTTTTCCTTTCTTTTTATTTTAATCCTATTGTTTTTCATTGCTCGTTTTTTTGCGGGAAGAAGTATAAAACCAATCAATTCAATTATTGATATTTCCAGCATGATTACGAAAGATAATTTAAAGGCAAGGATTTCAATGCCAAAAAAACGTGACGAGTTATATATACTTTCTGAAACTATAAATAGCTTATTGAATCGTATTGAAGATGCAATTATAAGGGAAAAACAGTTTGCCTCTGATGCTTCGCATGAGTTAAGGACGCCTTTAACTGTAATCAAGGGGACTCTTGAAGTATTAATTAGAAAACCACGAAATAATAAGGAATATGAAGAAAAAATAAATTATTGCATTAATGAAGTAGATCATTTAAATATGTTGGTGGATCAGCTTCTCATACTGGCTCGCTTTGAAAATCAGAAGCAAAATATTTTATCGGAATCTGTTTATTTGAATGCCTTGATTTTGGATGTCATAACCTTAAATTCAGAAAAAATAATCAGCAAACAAATCAACATCAAATTCAATGCTGAAGAAGATTATTATATCAGTTCAGATAATTATCTGGTACTAACGATTTTTAGAAATATTATATCAAATGCAATCAAATATACAAATCCAAGTGGCGAAGTTTCTGTTTCTTTATCTAAATATGCCGGTAAAATAGTTTGTGAAATTTCAGATAATGGAATTGGAATTGCTAAAGAAGATTTAAAATCCATTTTTAATCCTTTTTTCAGATCAAATTCATCTGTTCACCCTGAAATTAAAGGAACAGGGCTAGGATTATCTATTGTCAAACGTTTTACGGAACTGCTTCATATTACTTTTAAAATTCAAAGTCAAATCAATGAAGGAACTATCGTGGTTTTAGAATTTAAAGAAGAAACGATATAGTATTTTAATTGTAAAAATATATTAAAATAATATTTCAATCTTTTTTTTAACAATAAACTATCGTTAAGTTAAAATAAAAATTGCTTTTTTATGAAATTAACCTGTATATTTGCAACCGAATCAAAGAATAAAAAATCAACCATAATGTTTGCAAATCAATTACATCATCATCATTTTCATAATTGCTCTCAGGCGATGTGTTAATGATATGCATGTAAATCATCATATTTTAAAACCCGTTTGAGTACATCAAACGGGTTTTTTGTTACCTATTCTTTGTACTCAAACTATTAATTAAACAAAAAAAGAAAAATGAGTACTTTAAAAATTGCAATTCAAAAATCAGGTCGTTTAAACGAAGACAGCATTCAAATTCTAAAAGACTGCGGTATTTCAATCAACAACGGAAACGATCAGTTAAAAGCAGAGGCTTCTAATTTTCCGTTAGAAGTTTTATATTTGAGAAATTCAGATATTCCACAGTATTTAATTGATGGAGTAGTAGATTTAGCAATCGTAGGTGATAATTTATTAGTAGAAAAAGGAAAGCATATTGAAGTAATTCAAAAACTAGGGTTCTCAAAATGCAAAGTTTCTGTTGCAGTTCCTAAAACTTTTGAGTACAATTCTATTCAGGATTTAGCAGGTTTGCGAGTGGCGACTTCTTATCCCAATACGGTTACCGAATATTTTGGTTCATTCGGATTGACAGTTGATATTCACCAGATTTCAGGATCAGTAGAAATTGCGCCAAATATTGGCCTTGCTGATGCTATTGTTGATATCGTTTCAAGCGGAAGCACTTTGTTCAAAAACAATTTGAAAGAAGTTGAAGTGATTCTGAAGAGTGAAGCAGTTTTAGCGGTTTCTCCAAAGGTTTCTCCTGAAATTCAAAAACATATTGATACTTTAAAATTCAGGATACAATCGGTATTAAGAGCACGAAATTCAAAATATATTTTAATGAACGTGCCAAACGAAAAAATTGATGAGATTGGCAGAATATTGCCTGTTTTACGAAGCTTAACCGTTTTGCCATTAGCAGAGGAAGGCTGGAGCAGCGTACACTCAGTAATCGATAAAGATACTTTCTGGGACGTAATCGATCAGTTGAAAGAAGCAGGAGCTGAAGGAATTTTGGTTTGCCCAATTGAGAAAATGGTTCTTTAATGCGCTTTGCGCGCTTTAGGCATTAAGCTTCAGGCTTTACGCCAAAAAAACACAAAGTTAGAAAAGCTTAAAGCCTACAGCTTATAGCATAAAGCAAAAAATAATGAACAAAATAAATAACCCAAAACCGAACACCTGGTCAGAAATATTAAAAAGACCAACCAAAACTATCGATGACATCGAAGTTACGGTAAAGGAAATTTTTAAGGAAGTACAGAAAAAAGGAGATAAAGCGGTTGCAAAATACACTTCAATCTTTGACGGAATTACTTTAGATAATTACGAAGTATCAACAGCAGAAATTGAAGAAGCAATTAATTCTGTTTCAACGGAGTTGAAAGAAGCGATTCAGCTGGCTAAAAACAATATTTATAAATTCCATACAGCACAAAAGACAGAAAAAATTTCAGTTGAAACTATTGAAGGTGTAAACTGCTGGCAGGAAAAAAGACCGATTCAAAAAATTGGTTTGTACATTCCGGGCGGAACAGCCCCCTTGTTTTCTACCGTTTTGATGCTGGCTGTACCTGCGGAAATTGCTGGATGCAAAGAAATTGTTTTATGTTCGCCTCCGGATAAAACCGGAAAAATTAATCCGGCGATTTTATATGCTGCCAATTTATGCGGTGTAACCAAAATTTTAAAAGTAGGTGGAATTCAGGCGATTGCCGGAATGACATTTGGAACAAAATCAATTCCAAAAGTATATAAAATTTTTGGTCCCGGAAACCAATTTGTAACCGTAGCAAAACAACTGGCAACACAATTTGGAGTTGCCATTGACATGCCTGCAGGGCCTTCAGAATTATTGATTATGGCTGATAATACAGCAGTTCCTGCCTTTGTAGCTTCAGATTTATTGTCACAGGCAGAACACGGAACAGACAGCCAGGTAATTTTAGTTTCAACTTCAAAAAAACTTATTGAGGCAGTCGAAAAGGAAATTCAAATTCAGATTGAAGAACTGCCAAGAAAAGAAATTGCCAAAAAAGCAATTGCAAATTCTAAATTAATTTTTGTTGAAAATGATAAAATTGCTTTAGGCTTAATTAATGAATACGGACCGGAACACTTTATAATCTGTTCAGAATTTGATGATTTTTATTGCAATGGAGTGTTAAATGCAGGTTCTGTTTTTATTGGAAATTATACTCCTGAAAGTGCCGGTGATTATGCTTCAGGAACGAATCATACCCTGCCAACAAACGGATATGCCAAAAATTATAGCGGCGTAAATCTGGATAGTTTTATGAAATCGATGACATTTCAGAAAATCTCAGAAACCGGAATTCAGAATATTGGTAAAGCGATTGAAGTTATGGCAGAAGCAGAGGGTTTACAGGCGCATAAAAATGCGGTGACATTACGATTACAATCTTTAAAATAGATAGTAATCCTGCAAGGTTTTCAAAACCTTGTAGATATAGCATGTCAAACTTAGAAAATTTTGATTTTTTTGAAATCCTTAATAATAATCACACCTACAAGGTTTTAAAAACCTTGCAGGAACAAAAAGACTATAATGAGCACTTTTGATATAAACACTATAACACGTGAAAACGTAAAAATTTTAAAACCATATTCTTCGGCCCGCGATGAGTTTGAAGATTTTGATACAGCCGAAATGATTTTTTTGGATGCGAATGAAAATCCGTTTCAAAATGGTGTGAACCGTTATCCGGATCCACAGCAGAATTCGGTTAAAGCGATTTTGGCTAAAAATAATAATGTAAAACAAAGTCAGGTTTTATTAGGAAACGGAAGTGATGAGGTATTGGATTTACTTTTCAGGGCTTTCTGTGAACCGAAAACAGACAACATTATTTCACTGCCGCCAACCTACGGAATGTATAGTGTTTTAGCTAACATTAATGCTGTAGAAAACAGGGAAGTTTTACTTTCAACCGATTTTCAGCCACAGGTGGAGAAGATTTTAGAAGTTGTTGATGGGAATACAAAAATCATCTTTTTATGTTCGCCAAACAATCCAACAGGAAATTCCTTTTCAGATGAAAGTGTGGTGAAATTGCTTCAAAATTTTAAGGGTTTGGTTGTAATTGACGAAGCTTACATTGATTTTTCGGATAAAGAAAGCTGGCTGACAGAAATTGATGAATATCCAAATCTGGTTATTACGCAAACACTTTCAAAAGCTTATGGCTTGGCTGGAATCCGTTTAGGAATCTGTTATGCTTCTGAAGCGGTAATTTCGGTTTTGAATAAAATCAAACCGCCGTACAATGTAAACGAACTGACTCAGCAAAGAGCCATTACCCGTTTGAAAGATTCTGATAAAATAAAAGATGAAATAGCTTCGATAATCGAACAAAGGGAGGAATTGCTTAAAGTTTTGGCAAATATTGATTTTGTTGAAAAAGTATACCCAACAGAAGCTAATTTTGTACTGGTAAAAGTTGATAATGCGAATAAAAGATATGATGAATTGATTGCAAAAGGAATCGTAATCAGAAACAGAACGACTCAGCCTTTATGTGAAAATTGTCTGCGTTTTACGATTGGAATTCCAGAGGAAAATGCTGTTTTGATTAAGGAATTAAAAGAGTTTAAATAAAATTATTAAAAATTTAATATTTTAAAGAATGGTAAAAATATATAAATTGATGTTGACACTTTTGATTGCATTATGTTTCACTTCTTTAACGAATGCTCAGGACAAAGAAAATATAGAAACGGGTAAAATTTATTTCTTGCGTTCAACTGGTTTTGCCGGATCAGCGCAAGCATTTAAAACGTTTATTGATGAAAAATTTGTTTGTAAACTGAATAATAAAAAATATTCTATACATGAAGTTCCCGTTGGCAAACACAAATGCTCTGTTCAATTCGGAGGAAAAAAATCTAAAGAAGGTGCTGAAAAATTTGAAGTTGAAGTTGAAGCAGGAAAAATCACTTATGTACAATTAGTTTTTGAAACAGGTTTACTTGTTAATAATATATATTGTGAAGAAGTAACAGAGAATACTGCTAAACAAAAGATGAGTAATATGTCTGAAGATACAGAATGCCAATAATAAGTTTTATTAGTTAGAAAAATGAAAAAAGTACTTTTTATCGATCGTGACGGAACGATTGTTTTAGAACCCGCAGATTTACAATTGGATGGTCTGGATAAACTGGAGTTTTATCCAAAAGCCTTTCAATATTTGGCAAAAATAGCCAGTGAATTAGATTATGAACTAGCGATGGTGACAAATCAGGATGGTTTGGGAACAGATAGTTTTCCGGAAGATACGTTTTGGCCAACGCAAAATTTTGTATTGAAAGCCTTTGAAAATGAGGGAGTTTTTTTTGATGAAGTCTTTATCGATAGATCTTTTCCTGCAGATAATGCGCCAACACGCAAACCAAGAACAGGAATGCTGACGAAATATTTGAATAATGCTGAATATGATTTAGCAAATTCTTTTGTTTTAGGAGATCGTTTAACAGATGTTGAATTGGCTAAAAACTTAGGTGCAAAAGCTATTTTCATGAATATTACGGACGGAGTTGGAAGCAACGAAATTTCATCAATACGTGAGGAACTGGATGAAACAATCGTACTTCAGACAACAAGCTGGAAAACGATTTATGAGTTTTTGAAATTAGAGGCACGTTCGGCATCAATTACCCGTAAAACCCATGAAACGGATATTTTCATTAATGTGAATTTAGACGGAACCGGAAAAAGCAAAATCGATACGGGAATCGCTTTCTTCGATCACATGTTAGATCAGATTTCGCGTCACGGTCAAATGGACTTGGAAATATTGGTAAAAGGCGATTTAGAAGTTGATGAACACCACACGATTGAGGATACTGCGATTGCTTTGGGAGAAGTTTTTGCAAAAGCTTTGGGGAATAAATTAGGAATTGAGCGTTATGGTTTCTGTTTGCCAATGGATGACTGTTTAGCGCAGGTTGCCATTGATTTTGGAGGAAGAAACTGGCTGGTTTGGGAAACCGAATTTAAACGCGAAATGGTAGGTAAAATGCCAACAGAAATGTTTTATCATTTCTTTAAATCGTTCTCTGATGGTGCCAAAGCCAACATCAACATCAAAGCGGAAGGAATCAACGAGCACCATAAAATTGAAGCGATTTTTAAAGCTTTCGCGAAAGCAATAAAAGTGGCGGTGAAAAGAGATACGGAGAAAATGATTTTGCCTTCGACGAAAGGAATGTTATAATGGCTATGAGCTTTCAGCTATGGGCAATTCGCTCAAAGCTCAAAGCTCAAGGCCCAAAGCTATAAAAATGAAAATAGTAATTATAAATTACGGAGCAGGTAATATTCAAAGCATTATGTTTGCTATTGAAAGGCTTGGTTTTAAAGCTGTTTTAAGTAATAATCCGGAAGAGATTCAGGCTGCTGACAAAGTGATTTTTCCTGGTGTTGGAGAAGCGAGTTACGCTATGCGAAAACTAAAAGAAAGTGGTTTGGACGGTTTGATCCCGAATTTGAAGCAGCCTGTTTTAGGAATTTGCTTAGGCATGCAATTGATGTGCAATTGGTCTGAAGAAGGAAATACCAAAGGTTTAGGGATTTTTGATGTGGATGTAATTAAATTCACTCCAATAGTAAAAGTTCCACAAATGGGTTGGAATCAGATTTATGATTTAAAATCGGATTTGTTTAAGGGAATTCCGGAGAACGAATTTATGTATTTAGTGCATAGTTTTTACGCACCAAATTGCGCTGAAGCCATTGCTACAACGAATTACGAATTAGAATACGCATCGGCTTTGCAAAAAGATAATTTTTACGGAACCCAGTTTCACCCGGAAAAAAGTGGTGCTGTTGGAGAGAAAATATTGGAGAACTTTTTGAAGTTAAATTCCAATATTTAAATTGCAATAACAATATCAAAAATCAATTTCAATTTTTAGAATCTAAAATCTAAAATCAGAAATCTAAAATAACAATAATGAGAATAATACCAGCCATAGATATCATTGACGGAAAATGTGTTCGCTTGTCAAAAGGCGATTATGATACCAAAATAATCTACAACGAAAATCCGCTTGAAGTAGCAAAATCATTCGAAGCACACGGAATCGAATATTTGCATTTAGTAGATTTGGACGGAGCAAAATCAAGCAAAATTGTCAATTATAAAATTTTGGAGCAGATTGCTTCACAAACCAAATTGAAAGTTGATTTTGGAGGCGGTTTAAAATCGGATGCCGATTTAAAAATTGCTTTTGAAAGCGGTGCCAATCAAATTACCGGTGGAAGTATTGCTGTAAAAAACAGGACGATTTTCGAAAAATGGATTTCAGAATACGGTTCGGATAAAATCATTTTAGGTGCTGATGCAAAAGATGAAAAAATCGCTGTTTCAGGCTGGCTTGAAGATTCAGATGAAGATTTGATTCCGTTTATTCAGGATTATCAAACCAAAGGAATCCAATACGTTATTTGCACTGATATTGCCAAAGACGGAATGCTGGAAGGGCCTAGTTTTGATCTTTATGCTAAAATTTTAGCAGAAGCTGAAGGAATAAAATTAATTGCTTCCGGTGGAATTTCAACTTTTGACGAACTACCAAAATTAGCTGAATTGGGATGTGAAGGGACGATAATTGGAAAAGCAATCTACGAAGGCAGAATTACTTTGAAACAGTTAGAGAATTATATTTTAAATAAATAGATTATTTCGCAAAGTTGCACAAAGCAAAACACAAAGATTCGCTAAAAAATCTTTGTGAATCTCTGTGAAATCTTCGTGAATCTCTGTGAAACAACTAAAAAAATGCTTGCAAAAAGAATCATTCCTTGTTTAGATATAAAAAACGGAAGAACCGTAAAAGGCGTTAATTTCGTAGATTTGCGTGATGCCGGAGATCCGGTGGAGCTGGCAGAAATTTACTCTGCAGAAGGTGCGGATGAATTGGTCTTTCTGGATATTTCGGCTACGGAAGAACGTAGAAAAACCCTGGTAAACATGGTGCGAAGTGTGGCGGAGAAAATCAATATTCCGTTTACGGTTGGCGGTGGAATCTCGTCTGTAGAAGATGTTGAAATTCTGCTGAATAATGGAGCCGATAAAGTTTCGATTAATTCATCAGCAGTGAAAAATCCACAACTGATTAATGATCTGGCTCAGAAATTTGGAAGCCAGTGCGTTGTAGTGGCTATTGATGCCAAACAAATCGATGGACAATGGATTGTACATTTGGTGGGCGGAAAAGTACCAACAGAACTCAATTTATTCGATTGGGCGATGGAAGTGGCAGAACGCGGAGCAGGTGAAATATTATTCACTTCGATGGATAATGACGGAACCAAAAATGGCTTTGCAAACGAGGCTTTGGCTAAATTATCAGAATTGATTAATATTCCGATAATTGCTTCGGGAGGTGCAGGAAATATGCAGCATTTTGTGGATTCTTTTAAGCTAGGAAAGGCAGATGCAGCTTTGGCAGCGAGTGTTTTTCACTTTAAAGAAATCGAAATTAAAGCCTTAAAGCAAGAACTTAAAAATAATAATATAGAAGTTCGGATATAGAAAATAGAATATAGAAAATAGAATAAAGAGGAAAGAAAATCTAGTAGATATTTTTTCAATCATTAAATTTTTCAATCATTAAATAAAACATATGAACATAGATATCAAAAGTGCACACGGATTGATTCCGGCCATTATTCAGGATTCAGAAACTAAAAATGTTTTGATGCTGGGATACATGAACGAAGAATCGCTTCAAAAAACAATAGAAACTCAAAAAGTTACCTTTTTCAGCCGCTCTAAACAAAGGCTTTGGACAAAAGGCGAAGAGAGTGGTAACTTTTTGAATTTGGTTGACATTAAAAATGATTGCGATGGTGATACGTTATTGATTCAGGCAAGACCAGTTGGACCTACCTGTCACACCGGAGCCGATACATGCTGGCAGGAAGAAAACAAAGAAAGTTATGGGTTTCTGTCTCATTTAGAAACAACAATCGCAACGAGAAGGGAAAATGCTGATTCTGAGCAAAGTTATGTGGCTTCTTTATTCGCTAAAGGAATCAATAAAATTGCCCAAAAGGTAGGCGAGGAAGCTGTAGAAGTGGTTATCGAAGCAAAAGATGATAACGATGATTTGTTCCTAAGCGAAAGTGCCGATTTACTTTTTCATTATCTTATTCTGTTGCAGGCAAAGGGTTTTCAGCTGAATGATGTAATTGATGTTTTGAAAAAACGTCAGAAGTAGTTTTTAAATAAAAATGTAATAAAGCCTGCTGGGATTCAAACTCCAGCAGGCTTTATTTTCAGATCACACTGTATAATTTTTATTTTAAAGTCAAAGCCCCTAAAATCTCTTCGAACAAGAATGGACCACCAGGATATTGGGCAGTATAATCTAGATTCATCCAGACCTGACCGCGCTCATCAATATGATAGTGAATTATTTTTCCTTTACTTTCTTTCACAAAAAGTACATTTTTAATCAAATAATTAACTTTTTCCAGATCAATCATGGAACCTATAAGTATTTCAGGGTAAATATGTCCTTTCGTATGGATTAATCTTGGTGTTCCTCCAATAGAACGGATAGCAGCAGCCATTAAAATCGAATGGTCATCACAATCACCAGAAAAATATTGTAATGATTCACTTGCAGTCGCAATATAATCTCCTTCTTTTGGATCATTAACATAATTCCATCGATCATTGATTTCCTTAAAAACAGCAAAGCATTGAATTATTGTTCTGTAATCAGAATATCCTTTTATATTCTTAAAATGCTTTGTAGTGGCCATAATGGCAAAATTTCGCACTTTTGGATCCTGATATTCAATGGCATTTATAATTTTTGATTTATTTGGAAAAGGCAGCAGTTTTGCCACAATGATATCTTGCGGAAAAGGATTATCTGACATGGTATAAATCATGGAATTATAATCTTCTGATATTTCGGTAAAGCCATAATCTCCAATAACAGTTCCGTAGAATAAAACCAATAAATATAGTGCTATACAAATTAAGATAATAGTACGCAGCAACATCAAAAAAAAGAAAATGGCAGCAAAAACAAGCAGAAAAATAAAGATTCGGTCTAAATTAAATGACCATTCTAAATCGATAAGGTTTTGATGTAGTATGATAAAAACCGGAATAGTAATTAAAAGACTTAATACCATAATAATGATCCTGTCCCACGGAGATTTTATCTGTAGTTTGGATTTTAATTGCGGAAAGTCAATTTTTGGAATTTTTATCATAGCAATAAAAAGCAGTGTTTTACATCGCTTTTACGGTTTCAGCAAAAGTACTTTTTTTATCAATAATTCCCAGATCAAATAACTGATTTTGAATCTTAATAAAAGCTTTTTCGGTTAAATTTTTTTGTGACCACTGTGTTAGCTTTAGCCATTCCTGAATATCTTCGGGTTTTTGATTAAAAAGATCAGCCAGTTTTTTGTCTATATCCGGAATTTGAGTAAAATCGTGTGTTGTATCATTAATTATTTCAAGGATTTTCTCTATTGTTTTAGGATTTTTTTTCAAAAACTCATCACGAACAGCAATTACAAAAGAAGGCCATGGAGTTGGGCAATCACCTACACGTCTGAAAACTCCTTTGTCAACAAGCGGTTTGGTCAT
>CBFGNY010000049.1:0-24546 GCA_965650235.1 uncultured Flavobacterium sp.
TATGAAAAACGTTTCTCAGGGTCATTATATAATGGAATAAAACGAATATATCTTCGAAATTTGATTATTATTTCTTTGCTGTTTCCCCATGCCGTACCTTCAAAATTATCAGGATCAATTGTTATAGAAGGCTGTTTTTCTTTAAGGATTTCTAATGCAATTTCTATTAGTTCTCTTTTGTTCTTCGACTTTAAATGCTCCATGTTATAAGCTTTTGTATGTTGGGCAAAGGAAATACTGTTGCCGAAAATCAAAATCAGCTTAAGCCACAAATTAATTTTTATTCTATTCTTATTTGTCATTATTTTTTATGGTTTCTAAAAATTCCTCACCATTCCCATTACTTAGTTAGTTGTTTTTGTTTCATAATTCTATTCTACTTCTGTATTTTTAAAATTGATTCTTTCAAACTTTCTGAACTCAATGCTTCTTTTTGAGAGATTATTTTAGAATCTTCATATTGAGTGTATTTATAAACATTGGATGATTCCTGTTGTATCAAAAAACCATTCATGGGATTACCTTTTTCGTCAAGAACCAAAATGGCATTGGTATTGATTTCTTTGTCTGAATCTAATAAAAGGGAATAATCATTGTTGCCTTCATTCGAAAAATAAGGAATGGGCTGACTGGTTATCATCATAAAGACTCTCGAAATAAGATTGGAGTTATACCCATAAGCTTCATTATATAATTCATTGTTCGTCTCCAAATTAGAACTCTGAGCTACTAAAATGCTGTTGTCATTTAAGAAAAAGTACGATATAAATCGATTTAATGGTTTGATTTTATGAGATATATCACCATAGCTAAATTCATATTTCATGATTAGTTTATTCTCTACTTCAAAAAGAATATTTCCATTCTTCGAGTTATCAAATGCAACTGTAATACTTCTAAATTTATTGTCAATTGCTTCGTCCTCTACATTCCTGTGATAATCCATTTAGTATAGCATCAATAATTGCTGCTTTTTGTTCTTCTGTAATGCCACCTGTATTTGCTGATTTAGCTGTGGTATTAAAAGTTAACTGATAGGTAAAATCACTGTCATAACAATCACATTCAGGTGTGTACATTCCAATTATGTATAATTTATTATCAGCAAAAGTATAACCCGGAAAAGTAGTGGTGAGATTCCACGCTGTTGGCGATGAAGTTCCTGCAAACGGAGGCAGATTACTTCCGGTATTATTTCCGTGAGCAAAAGTACTCCAGTCAATTACAATCGAAGGATACGAAGTTACTTCGGCTACGTACCAATGGTATTTTCTACAATCTCCTTTAATGCTATCATCGGTCGTTGCTATACTGTTAACCGATGCAATAATGGCATTATTGGTTCCGTTGTGCTGTACGGTAATGGCAAGCCCCGGATCACCTAAAGCACCTACATAAATGTCATCTATCGCCAGATCATTTCCATCACCGTTTCCTGTTTCATCAAGATAAATTCGAACCGTTTCGCTGGTTCCTGTTGCTGTAAAAACGACATCTGCATTTTGCCATGCACAAGCATTGGTTGTCGGCATATTTACTGTAAACACAGCTGAACTTGTACTTCCCGCTTCTATTCTAACACTTGGAAGAATATCAAAAGTACATTGTTTCATGTTTTTGAAATTGGCACAAAAACGATAAGTTACTCCTTGTCTTAAACCTGTTATCGTTTGTTCCCAAACCACAGATGAACCGGATTGCTGTGTTTTTCCGTTCACAGTCAAATATTTACTGTTTGAAGCATATGCTACAGGATCAGCACAATACGAATGATCTGTTACTGTTGCCGCAAAAGCAGCTGCTGAATTCGTTACATTATATTGTCCCGGATAAGTGGATGCATCTAACGCATAAGCACTGGAGAAACCTGTATTGCCAGCCTCAAAATTACCGTTTACAACTAAATTGTCAGAATCACAGCAATAGGAACCTAAATTATTGACACAAAAACAGATGTCATTATTAAAACCTGACGTTTGTCCGTATTGTATCCCTAAAACAGGATTTACAGAATACTGCACAACTGTTTGTACATTTCCGTTTAAGTCAGTTAAATTAAAAGTCAGTTTTGCTACTACATCATAACAAGTCCCCGGCATTTGATTTGGAAAATCAGTTGCGGCTACATCAACGGTATAATTGGAACCTGTAACTGTGGTAGCGGCCAGGGTATTCAGCAATGTTCCGTTTTGGTAAATTTCAAAACTAATCTGCACATTGGTTGCCAGAGCAGGAACAGCAAATGTTCCTTGAAAAGTTTGTTTCGGCTCAATACAATCATGTCCTTTTAAATCTAAATCAATATCTCCATCTGTACTTTGGCAAGTTGTACACGTATCATCAATATAAGTATATCCATTATGAGCACTCTGAGAACAATCTGCGTTAATGAACATGACCACTACTTCCCTCCCGATATGGCTTGATAAATCCAAATACGTACAACGCCAGTCTCTGTAATATTTCACTCCTTCACTGGGAGAATTAGTTGCACTGATAAAAGGATTGGACGGAGCCGCAATATCTACCATTTTATCAACAGTTACTCCACTCATATCTACCGCTTCGGCAACAAAAAAGACTTCAGAACCATTCGCACTGCCGTTTGGGTTAGAGTGACTTTTGTCCATTACCATAGCATACTGAAAATAGTATTTTGCATTTGCTGCTGTAACAACAAATCGTTTAGCAATACCTTCTGCCCCGTAACCTGGCTGGTCATTTCCTAAACGAATTGATTGAGTTCCGGAGGATCCAGGTGCTGTTTTAGACATGGAGAAAGAAGGACTGGAAGCCAATAAAAGGGCATCTGTTCCTGTTGTTTCGATTGAGGTAAAATTCTGTCCAGATGCCGTACCAGTAAAAGGTAATGCCGAAACGCCCGGATTTAACGTTAAGCCATTTTCAATAGGAAGTATTGAAATTCCGTGTTTGAGGCTCAGGCCAGTCCATCCGCTGTAGCCGCTTTCAAATCCCGAATTAGCACAAGGATTTTTGGATAATTTTATGTTTTGCAACAGCGATTGGATTTGTGCAGAAGATTTAATCGAGGGTTCAGATTGATTTTTGATAAATTGATCAATATTTCTCGCCTTGACTTCTTTCGCCCAGCTTAAATCATATTCATAATGCAGTTTAGCATTTCTGACCGTTATTAATGTATCCTGATATTTCTGCGCAGAAACAGGACAAGACATTAAAATGAATAATCCCATAATTAGTTGTAGAACTGTTTTCATAATAAAATAATTGAAGGTTAGTAAATTATATAAATACACACCTCTATATCAGATTACATTTACAATTGTTACCCTAATACACAAAAAAAATGCCTCTCCAAAAACTGGAAAGGCATTTAAGTAAGTATTATTTTACTATTTGGTAAGCAGTAACTCTCTGTATTTTGTCAATGTCCATGTTTCATCATCCACCATCAACTCAAGTTTATCACAATGATTACGGATATCTTCAAAATAAGGCTTCACTTTATTACAGTAATCCTCGGCCATTTTTTGGGCATCCGTTAAATGGTTTGCAGCTTTTCTCTCGTTTGTCATGGCTTCCACTTTTGAATTAATACCTTCAATATGACCTGAAATTTCCTTAATCAGAACAATTTGTTCTTTAGCAATAGTTTCGAATTCTTTACCGAAAATCTCTTTCAGCCCTTTTACATTTTCAATTAAGGTATTTTGGTAACGAATTGCGGTTGGAATAACATGGTTTCTGGCAATATCTCCCAATACCCTGCCTTCAATTTGTATTTTCTTAGTGTATTCTTCTAATTCAATTTCGTAACGTGCTTCTGCTTCTACATGGTTCAGGATTCCTAACTCAGAAAACAAATCCAGTGCCTGTTTAGAAACTTTGGCTTTTATCGCTTCCGGAGTCGTTTTAAAATTACTTAAACCTCTTTTGGCGGCCTCTTTTTCCCAGGTATCGCTGTATCCGTCGCCTTCAAAAAGGATTTTTTTGGATTGTTTGATATATTCCCTTAAAACATTAAAGATAGCATCATCTTTTTTCATGTCTTTAGAGTCGATCAAAGTGTCTACTTCCGTTTTAAAATCTTTTAATTGTTTTGCCACAATTGCATTTAAAGTAGTCATCGCATTCGAACAGTTTGAATTGGAACCTACTGCCCTGAATTCGAATTTATTTCCTGTAAAAGCAAAAGGAGACGTTCTGTTTCTGTCGGTATTGTCCAAAAGAACATCCGGAATTTTACCAACTACATTCAGCTTTAAGTCTGTTTTTTCTTCAGGAGATAATTTACCGGTAGTTACGCTTTCTAATTCAGATAAAACCTTTGTTAATTGCTCTCCGATAAAAACTGAAATAATAGCCGGCGGCGCTTCATTTGCCCCTAACCTGTGATCATTGCTTGCTGTTGCTATAGAAGCCCTCAATAAGGTTTCGTAATCGTTAACCGCTTTTATAGTATTTATAAAGAAAGTCAAAAACTGTAAATTGCTCATTGGCGTTTTGCTCGGACTCAATAAATTTACCCCTGTATCAGTGGCAAGCGACCAGTTATTATGTTTCCCTGAACCGTTTACGCCTTTAAAAGGCTTTTCATGAAACAATACTTTAAAATCATGGCGTTCTGCTACCTTTTGCATGACATCCATCAATAAAGAGTTATGATCTACGGCAAGGTTTGTTTCCTCAAAAATTGGAGCCAGCTCAAACTGATTCGGTGCTACTTCATTATGACGTGTTTTTACCGGAATTCCTAATAACATACATTCCTGCTCTAAATCACGCATATAAGTAAGTGCACGAGTAGGAATAGATCCAAAATAGTGGTCGTCTAATTGCTGTCCTTTTGCAGATGTATGTCCTAATAAGGTTCTTCCTGTCATCATCAAATCAGGACGGGAATTTGCCAATGCTTTATCAATCAAAAAATATTCCTGTTCCCAGCCTAAAGTTGCAGTTACCTTTTTAACATTTTTATCAAAATACCTGCAAACCTCAGTAGCAGCTTCATCAATTGCCGATAAAGCCCTTAACAATGGGATTTTATTATCTAATGCTTCACCGGTGTAAGCAATAAATACGGTAGGAATACATAAAGTTGTTCCATAAATAAAAGCCGGCGAAGTTGGATCCCAGGCAGTATATCCTCTGGCTTCAAAGGTATTTCTGATTCCTCCGTTCGGAAAGCTCGATGCATCCGGTTCCTGCTGTACCAATTGTGCACCGCCAAATTTTTCAACAGGATCACTTCCGTCATATGATATATCAAAAAAAGCATCATGTTTTTCTGCAGTAGTTCCGGTAAGTGGCTGAAACCAGTGGGTATAATGTGTCACCCCTTTTGCCAAAGCCCACTCTTTCATTCCCATCGCAATATAATCTGCCAGTTTTCTGTCAATTTTACTCCCATGCTGAATGGCGTCCCTCACTCCTTTTAATGCATCCGAAGTCAAATATTGCTTCATTGCTTTTTCATTAAAAACATTGGAACCAAAAATGGTAGATTTTCTGTCTATTTCTTCAAAATGTATGGGCTTTCTTGACGAAGCTTCTTTTAAGGCCTGAAAACGTAATGTTGACATGTATATAATTTTAAAATTCGTAATATTTTAATTAAAATAAGAGAAACAAATATAAAGAATTAAAAAGCCTTTTTTAAAGATAAAGTTAGATTTTTAAAAAGCAATTTTTCAATAAATGATGCGATTTACAGAGAATTGTGAAATGGTTTTTAAAAAATATAACAAAACATACGAATATTACTAAGGAAACAAACAATTTTTCTTAATTGCTACAGAAATAAATCTAAAAAACCCTAGTGTTTATTACGAATTTATTTTTTAAACATTAAAAAATTGCTATTTTTTAAATATACCCCACACAAAATTGCGCTTATGCAAAAAATTATAGCTATCTAAACAAAATGCACCCCCTAATTTTTACTCCTAAAAAAATAAATCTATATTTGACCCAGCGAAAAAAACAAAAAAAATTAATTTATATTATTATGGCTAAAATTAAGTTAGAGTACATTTGGTTAGATGGATATGAACCAACTCAAAATCTTAGAAGTAAAACTAAAGTTGAAGAGCACGAAAATTTCAAAGGAACATTAGAAGAACTTGGAAACTGGTCATTTGATGGTTCGTCAACAAAACAAGCTGAGGGAGGTTCTTCAGACTGTCTTTTAGTTCCTGTTGCTATTTACCCTGATCCAACTCGTATCAACGGATACCTTGTAATGTCTGAAGTTATGTATGCTGACGGAACTCCTCACCCTTCTAACGGTAGAGCTACAATTGATGATGATAATGATGATTTTTGGTTTGGTTTCGAACAAGAGTATTTCATCATGGATACTAAAACTTTATTGCCATTAGGTTTCCCTGTTGGAGGATATCCTGCACCACAAGGTATGTACTACTGCTCTGTAGGAGGAAAAAATACACACGGAAGAAAATTAGTTGAAGAGCATGCTGATTTATGTATCGCTGCCGGAATCAACTTTGAAGGTATTAATCAAGAGGTTGCTTGTGGACAATGGGAATTCCAATTGTTTGCTAAAGGAGCTAAAAAAGCAGGTGACGAAATCTGGATCGCAAGATACTTATTGGATCGTTTGACTGAAAAATATGGTTACTATATCGAATATCACCCAAAACCATTAGGAGATACAGACTGGAATGGTTCAGGAATGCACGCTAACTTCTCTAACAATGTATTAAGAACATGTGGAGACCAGGCAACTTACGAAAGAATTTGTGAGGCTTTCCGCCCTGTTACTGCTGAGCACATCGCGGTTTACGGAGCTTACAACGATCAACGTTTAACTGGTAAACATGAAACTGCATCTATCCACGATTTCTCTTATGGAATTTCAGACAGAGGAGCTTCTATCAGAATCCCGTTAATTACTGTTCAAAAAGGATGGAAAGGTTGGTTGGAAGACAGAAGACCAGCTTCAAACGGAGATCCATACAAAATTGCTGCAAGAATTATCAAAACTGTGAAATCAGTACTATAATTTATAGTTCAATTTATACTAAAAAGTGCCATCGTAACCGATGGCACTTTTTTTGTTTTACACAATCTTGACATTTTGATGAAAGGAGAAAAATATGAAGATAACTTTTGTTGTAAACCTTTGTCAAAACTTAAAACATGAGAAAGGCTGGAAGGTATAATTAAACCTGAGAGGTTTTAAAACCTTTCGGGTTCATAAGTCCACACATTAACTAAAAATTGAAAGTAATTTTTCAATAATTAAATTTTTATCTTAGAAATCAACAGCTATCTTTGTAAATCATTTAAAAATATCTTAATAATGGTTTGGATTTTCTTTTTATTAGCCGTTGTCCTTATTCTTGCCTTAGACTTGGGGGTTTTCAATAAAAACCCGCATATTATCAGTACCAAAGAAGCCAGTAAATGGACACTGGTTTGGGTAACGCTGTCATTTCTTTTTTCAGGAGTTATTTATTGGCTCTATACTACAGATTATATTGCAAATCCGGACAACCTTAAACCAGCAGTTGCCTCAATGAAGTTTATTACAGGTTATTTAATAGAACTTTCTTTAAGTGTCGACAATATCTTTGTAATTGCAATCATTTTTGCTTCTTTCAAAATACCACAAAAATACCAGCATCGTGTTTTGTTCTGGGGAATTCTGGGTGCAGTAGTCTTCCGTGGATTGATGATTTTCTTCGGGGTTATGCTAATTAATAAATTTGCCTGGACTACTTATGTGTTTGGAGCTTTTTTATTGTTTACCGCCATAAAAATGCTGTTTTCAGGTGAAGATGAAGATTTTCAGCCAAAAGATTCTTTTGTATACAAAACATTAGGAAAAATTATTCCGATTACTTCAGAAATGGAAGGCGAGAAATTTTTCATTGCAACTAAAACTGCCAAAAAAGCGGCCACTCCTCTATTTGTTGCCTTAATTGTAATTGAGGTTATGGATGTTTTATTTGCTGTTGACAGCGTTCCGGCAATTTTGGCTATTACATCAGATCCGTTTTTAGTATTCAGTTCTAATATATTCGCCATTTTAGGATTACGTTCTATGTATTTCTTTTTAGCAAACATGCTGGCAAAATTCAGTTATCTGGAATATAGCTTAATTGCTATCTTAAGCTTCGTGGGATTAAAAATGCTGCTGCACGATTATATTCACGTACCTGAATGGGCTTCTTTAGGATTTATTGCGCTTTCGCTTTTGGTTGGGATTTTGGTTTCTTTGAAATTTGGTAAAGAGAAAGAGTTGACAGATTTAGATTTGGATTAAATTCTAAAAACATATATTTATAAAAAAAAGGAAATCGCAAGATTTCCTTTTTTTATTATGACTTATAACCATCTTTAATTTATTACCTTAACATTACTATCATCAATATTATAAGCTTTAATAACAGCATTATAATCATTTAAATTGATGGATTTCTTAGAGGTTAAATTATTACCGGCTCCAGGAATAATTACTATTCTGAATGTCTGATTTAACCTTAAATTAGATACCACAGAATTTAAATCAGATCCTAGCATAAAAATATCAACATCAAATTGTGAAAATTCAAAATTATAACTAAAATCGAATGCTCCATTATCATAAGCCGTTTCTGGAAGGGCATTCCATACTTTTACACCATCTTCTACTGCCACTAATCTATATACCAAAACCATATCACCTGGAAAAATTTCAGGATTTAAATCATATCTAATTCTATGGCCATTGCCTGAATTAAAATTATAGCCATTTACTTCTATAACTTCGCTTATTGTATCATTATCCACATCATTATCATCATCTGAACAACTAGAAAATGCCATTAATCCAACAATGGCAAATAGGGAAAGTATCTTTTTCATATTTTTTTTTATTTAAAGTTTATATATTAAAGGTAAACCAAAAATCAAACCAAAAAAAATTTTTAGTAAACTCTAAATTAAAAAATTTATCATTTTTTTTCAACCTGTTGATTTTTAAGCAGTATTTTATTAAAAAATAAGGCATGATAAGTCAATGAATTTTCCCAATACTCCCAAGTATGTGCTCCGGGACGTTCTGTGTAATCATGTTCTACTTTATTGTAAACGAGTCTTCGGTGTAATTCGCGATTGGGTTCTATTAAAAAATCGTCAACACCGCAATCAATAATCAATGGCAGTTTATTGGCTTTTATTTTATCAATCATATATAAAACAGCATGCTGCTCGTACATTTTTATATCATTGCTTTTATCTCCAAAAACAGGTTCTATCAATTTAACTACCTGAGCAGCGGAATCCCTGTTTAGCATTACACTCATATCAACTGCCCCGCTCATGCTTCCGGCAGCACAGAATAAATCAGGATGTTTAGCCGACAAATACAATGCGCCATGTCCGCCCATCGAAAGTCCGGTAATGACACGGCCACTTTTATTAGAGATTGTCCTGTATGTTTTATCGACTTTCTGAATGACTTCCTGCGTAATAAAGGTTTCAAACTGACTTCCAGTATTTACCGGACTGTCTAAATAGAAACTAAACGTTTCCCCTTCGGGCATTACAATAATAAAATTATATTGGTCTGCTAAGTTTTTTACCAATTCTTTATTAGGTGTGTTTTTCAGCCAATCACCAAAATGCCCGTAGGCCCCATGCAATAAATACATGACCGGAAATGCCGATTTGCTTTTGGCGTATGAATTTGGCAATACAACAGCCGCTTTATAAGTTTTATTCATTGCCGTACTGGCAACTTCTAACGTATCTACTTTGGCTGCATAAGAGATTCCGCACGACATGATACAAACCAGTAGTAAAATTTTAAAACACTTCATAATTTTAGATTTTTTAGAATCATAAATATACTTTTTATGTTTTAAATCATAACCCATTTATGTTCAAAAACAGCATAAAAAAACCATCAACGAATTGATGGTTAATTTATATAACTAAAGTTTATTTTATAAAACTACATAATCAAAGCCTTATGCTCCTGCCTGTATTCTGAAGCGCTTTTGCCAGTATATTGTTTAAACGACTTACTGAAATGGCTAAAGTTATTAAAACCACTTTCATAACAAACCTCATTTATACTAATAGGTTTCTCTGCCAAAAGTTTGGAAGCATGAACCAAACGGTATTCATTTACGAATTCAGTAAACGTTTTATTGGATATTTTTTTAAAATAACGGCAAAAAGACGGAGTTGTCATGCTTACCAGTTTAGAGATTTCGTCTATTGATATAGGTTCCTGAAAATGATCTTTTACATAACTAAACACAACATTCATTCTGTCATTATCCTGAACCTGCATTTCGAGTAAAAATCCATCAGCATTTAAAACAGTGTATTCCTCAGAAGCTTCTAGATCATTTAAAATACTCAAAAGTGTTAATAAACGCTCAAACGGAGACTTGTTCTCCATTAACTCCATTTTTGTTCCGATTCTTTTTTTTGTTTCTCCGCCAAATGCAATTCCTGCTTTTGCCTGGTTAAGAAGGTTTTTAATTTTTTTCATTTCCGGAACATCAAAAAACTCACTTCCCAAAAAATCAGGCTTAATATGAATCACTGTTTCATCTTTATTTCCTGTCTTTTCATTCGTAAATCCGCAATGTGGCAAATTAGAACCTATTAAAATCAATGAACCGTTGGTATAATACGAAATATGACTTCCTATCTGCCTCTTTCCGGCACCGCCATTTACAAAAACAATTTCAATTTCAGGATGGTAATGCAATAAATGCGATTTACTATTGGTTTTGTGGGCATGCTTGGTGTAGGTAAAGGAGCTACCATAAGAGTTTGATATTACTTCAAGAGCTGGGGCAATTGTTTTCATTTCAAAAGATTAAAAAATAATAGCAAAATTAACAAAAATGCCTAAAATAATTCAAATTTTAACATACAACGCTTTCGTAAATGAGAATACAGCATATGAATCTGCAAATAGAGGTGCGCAAAACCCCATATTCCTGAAGTAATTTAGCATCAGAGAATTAGAACTATTAATTTAAAAACTATTGACATGAAAAAGATTTTAAAATTAAGTTTAGTATGCGCAGTACTTTTTACAGGAACAAGTATTTACGCAATTGATGGCAATGAAGACTTTAATATTCATGTATTAAAAGCGAATGGAAAGCTAATCACTTTTGCTTTGAATAAAGTAACAAAAGCAAAATTAGCAATCTATGATCAGGACGGTACTCTAATTTATTCTGAATACGCTTCAGGTAAAGATGGAATTTTGAGAAGTTTTAGTTTAGAAGAATTTCCGGAAGGAACTTATTTTTTGGAAGCTGAAGACAATATTAAAAAGGTAAAACATGAAATAACTATTACTGATGACAAGACAGTTTTATCAACAAAAGCAGTTTCATCAGTTTACAAAGCAGGTGCTTCTGCAAAAAATACTAACGTAGCAGTACGTTAATGAAAAATACAATTAAAAATTGTATAAAAATGGTTAGATAGTAATAAAAGAATTTAAACTTAATTGTTAAGAACAGTTCCGGGTGGTTCCGCAACTGTTTTTTTATGCTTTATTTATTTTAATTCTCTACTAAACAGATTAAAAAACAGTCCATTTCCCTCACCTGTGATACAATAAAATTATGTGTTAAATAATAATCAAATTAACATTAACGGTAATAATAATTCAAATTTTAACCTATAACGGTTTCGTAAATGAGAATATAGCATATATATAAGCAAATATAGTTGTGTAGTTTCTAGAGACACTGAAGTAATTTAGCAGTATAAAATCAGAACAATAATTAATAAAAAATAAAGCCATGAAAAAGATGTTAAAATTAAGTTTAGTAGTAGCAGTACTTTTTGCAGGAATCAATACATATGCAATTGATGGAAATGGAGATTACATCCTTCACATAATTAAAGAAAATGGCAACGAAGTTATTTTTGGATTAAACAATGTAACAAAAGCAAAATTAGTAATCTACGATCAGGAAGGTACAGTAATTTATTCTGAAAATGCTTCAGGTAAAGATGGAATCCTAAAAAGATTCAGATTCGAAAATTTTCAGGCAGGAAGTTATATCTTAGAAATAGAAGATAATGTAAAAACAACAAAACACGAAATTACTGTTACTGATACCAATACAGTTTTATCACCAAAAGCAATTTCATCAGTTTACAAAACAGGTTTCTCTGCTAAAAATACAAGTGTAGTAGTACGCTAAAAAGTTTATGCTTTTTCATAAGTATAAAAATGAGGTTAGATAGTTAGTAAAGTTTAAAACTTAACGGTTTTTAAAACAGCTCTTGGTGGTTCTTGAGCTGTTTTTTTTTGTCCTGTTTTTAGAGAAAATGTATCAGGGATAATTATATTTATCTACCTGTGATTCAGTTCATAACTTTGTTAATTTATCATCAATTTACCATTAACGATATGGATAATTTAAATTTTAACCTATAACGGTTTCGAAAATGACAATATAGCATATAAATTAGAAAACAGAGTTGTGCACTTTAGTAGTCTGTTGAATTAATTTAGCAATATAAAATCAGAACAATAATTAAAAAAATAAAGTCATGAAAAATATGTTAAAATTAAGTTTAGTAGCAGCTGTGCTTTTTACAGGAATCAGTACATATGCCATTGATGGAAATGAAGATTCTGCTCTTCATGTAATTAAAGGAAATGGTGACAAAGTTACTTTTGCGTTAAACAATGCAAAAAAAGTAAACTTATCGATCTATGATAAAGAAGGAATTTTAATTTATTCTGAGAACGCTTCAGGAAAAAATGGAATTCTGAGAACTTTCAGTTTTGAAGAGTTTCCAACAGGAACTTATTTCTTAGAAGTAGAAGACAAAGTAAAAACAACAAGACATGAAATAACCATTAAAGATGGTGTTGCAATTTTATCACCAAAAGCAGTTTCATTAGTTTACAAAACAGGTTTTTCTGCAAAAAATTCAAACATAGCAGTACGCTAAAAAATTGTGTTCCTTATTGATAGACATAGTCCTTAAAAGCACTAAGTTTAAAATTTAACAGCTCCTGATAATTCCTGAGCTGTTTTTTTATGCTTTATTTTCAGTGAAAGTAGTAGTCCGTTCGTGTAATTAGTTCTGATAATAACTTTCCGTCAGTCTCAGTGGCCCCGATTTTCATCGGGATTGTTTTACAACAGAAATATTTTTATTAATTAATTTTTTATGAGAAAACTTATAAGGTTTTGATAAAATACCTATAAATCTATTATTTACAACTCACGCCAAACTTTAAAAAATAATAATCAAATTAACAAAAACGCTTATTAAAATTTAAATTTTAACCTATAACGGTTTCGTAAATGAGAATATAGCACATATATCAGAAAATATAGTTGTGTGCCTTAACCCTTTGTTGAAGTAATTTAGCAGTATAGAATTAGAACAATAATTTAAAAAAATAAAGCCATGAAAAAGATGTTAAAATTAAGCTTAGTATGTGCAGTACTTTTTTCAGGAATGAGTACTTATGCAATTGACGGGAATACAGATTATGTGCTTCATGTAATTAAAGGAAACGGTAAAGAAGTAACTTTTGGTTTAAATAATATAACAAAAGCAAATTTATCAATCTATGATAAAGAAGGTAATCTAATTTATTCTGAAAGTGCTTCAGGAAAACATGGAATCCTAAAAACTTTCAGCTTTGAAGAATTTCCTGCAGGAACATATTTCTTAGAAGTAGAAGGCAAAGTAAAAACATCGAAACATGAAATTACTATTACTGATAATACTACTCTATTATCAAATAAAGCAGTTTCTTCAGTTTACAAAGCAGGATTTTCTGCTGAAAATACAAGTGTAGCAGTACGCTAAAAAAGTTTATGCTTTTCATAAGTATAAAAATGAGGTTAGATAGTTAGTAAAGTTTAAAACCTATCGGTTTTTAAAACAGCTCTTGGTGGTTCTTGAGCTGTTTTTTTTTGTTTATCTATTTTAATCTAAAAAATGAATTTTTGAAAAGTAAAACTATAAAAATATAGTATAGCAATAGTTTTAAAGTAAAAAACCTGCAATAATATATATACTGCAGGTTTCTGAATTAACAACTAATATAAAGTAATTAATCAATAATAGATAAAAATCTATCTCTTTGATATTGTTTACTAGTTTGGTGCTGTCATTGTTGTATCCGGAGATACAGTTGTTGTGTCCATAGCCGCATTAGTAGTGTCCATAGCTGTATTAGTGGTATCAATTGCAACGTCTGTTGAATCGTAAGTTGAGTCAGCAGGGACAGTATCGGTTTTTTTGCATGAAAATGACAATCCGGCTATAACAACCAGCAAAGCAATTTTGGTTTTGATAAGTGTTTTCATAATGATTTTTTTAATTAATACTAACTGTCTCAAAATTAGGTTTTAACAAAATCAAATTCTTACATAATTATTTTTATTTTTTACAAAATATCATATAGAGAATAAGCATTTGCGCATTTTAATAGATTTCTCTTCCATTTTAATGTCTTCATTAGAAATAATTACTTTTTAATTTCTAGTCAACTTTACTCAATTGAGGTATTATTCTGTAATAAAATACAATAATTTTATAAAATGATGGTATTGCCGTTTTTTACATTTAACTGATTATCAATTGATAATGGAGTTATAATATTTTAATATAGAACTAAAATTAATTATTATGGATGTTAAAAACACAATATCCCGTCGTTCAGCAATTACGGGTATGGGAGCTGTACTCGCCGCTACGGCAATTACTCCTCTTATGGCAAATGGTTTTCAGGGAGATGAAATTCATTTATCGAATGGGCCTGAAGACCCCACCACAAAATATCCGAGGCCGCCATTTAAGGAACAATTGCAGCCATGGCCAGGGCTTGTAAGTAAAATGGATCCAAGGCCGGATCATGGAGAAAAAAGCTACAAAGGAACCGGAAGGCTAAAAGGTCGTAAAGCACTGATAACAGGTGGCGATTCCGGAATGGGAAGAGCAGCAGCCATTGCCTATGCAAGAGAGGGTGCTGATGTGGCTATAAATTATTTTCCCACTGAAGAAGAAGACGCCAGAGAAGTAATCCAGTTAATAAAAGCCGAAGGACGCAAAGCTATTGCGATTCCGGGAGATTTACGTGATGAGGCTTTCTGCAAATCGTTGGTTGAGCAAGCCATAAAGGGACTTGGCGGACTTGATATTGTGGTCAATAATGCTGCACGACAGCAGGCAAAAATGTCAATTTTGGATATTTCAACAGAAGAGTTCGACTGGACAATGAAAACCAATATTTATGCACCTTTCTGGATTATCAAAGCAGCCCTCCCTTATTTAAAGCCTGGAGCTTCAATAATAGGAACCAGTTCTGTACAAGCTTATGCTCCTTCAGAAGATTTATATGATTATGCTCAGACAAAAGCTGCCACAACAAATTATATAAAATCATTGGCTAAGCAATTAGGCCCTAAAGGAATCAGGGTTAATGGTGTTGCACCGGGACCAATATGGACCCCATTACAAGTAAGCGGAGGAGCTACAATGGAAAAACTGAAAGAGTTTGGCGGACAGACACCAATGGGAAGACCTGGGCAGCCAGCAGAGCTTGCTTCTATTTATGTACAGCTAGCCGCTAATGATGCCAGTTACGCAACTGGGCAAATTTATGGAGCCAGTGGCGGAGAAGGTAATCCCTGATAAGATTTTCTATCCAAATCAAAGAACCTCCAAACCATTAGTTTTGGAGGTTTTATTTTTTTATAATTCAATTTGAATTACTATAGGATATTTTATAACTGGATTATACCATTAAAAGTTAATCGGCTTTGTATTTGTTATTCCAATATAGCATCAATAACAACGTCACAATGATGCAGGAAGCACTTCCTTCAAAAAAGAGACATAGCGTATATGTTTCAACTGATGGCTCACCACCAAACATAAAAGCCTGAGATAATGATTTCACGTAAGGGTCTCCTCCTTGCGCATAACTATAAATGAGTAATGCAATAACGCTTAGTACGACCCCGACATGTGATGTAACCATAGCGGAAATAGCATTTGGTACAAAGCTGTTTTTTCCTTCAGCAAGATTCTGTTTCAAAGTTCTGTTTACACCATAAAAAATGAAAAGCACATTTAGTAAGCGAAGGTAGTACAGATGAGACAGATTCAATAGTTCCATCAATACAAAAAACACTGCAACTCCTAAGAATATATAAATCCCATTAATTATTTCTCTAGGTATCTTCATAATAGTTTTTAATTAAATGATAAAATAAAATTATTTAGTAAAAGTTTAATTCAAATGAAGCAAAAAAAAATTATATATGCGTTTCAATATTTTTCAATAGGTTTACAATATATCCATAATATAATAATCTGATAATAATATAATTAATGATTTAAAAGCTATAAATATTTCCTTTATTACGTTTATAAATTTGTATTTATTAACTATTAAAATTAATTTATTATGAATACTTCAAATCATAGAAACAGCAGAATTGACACTGAGGGAATTACTTCTGAAACAATGGAAAATAAAGATCCTGCAATTAATCAGCATCAAAACGTTCCTTCAAATGCCGATAAATACAGTAATTCTGACAAGAAAGATGCAGACAAGAATGATGAAAAGGATCCCTATTTTCAAAAAAATAGCAGCATCGCCAAGGATTTAGACGAGGATTTAAAAAAAGTTGCTGATCCGGACAGAAAGAAAAAGGATGAATATAGCATAAATACTCCTGGCACGGTGGGAAATGAAAACGGTGAGAATAATGAGAATAATTAGATAATAATTTATATTTTGGAGGACTGCAAAGTCCTCCAAAATATTATACATCCTAATCTAAGTAAATTGTGCAAATATTAAAAATGACTTTAAGATTATCTGCAAAGCAAACAGCGGGAATTAAAAAGACAGGATAAAAATGATGTCTGAAGTATTGATCAATGATAGATATCAAAAAGTACCTGATAGATCGTTATAAAATAACAGATTACGATTTATCAATCATGTCCGAAATTAAAATACCCAGGCTTTATCAGTAGTGTATAAAAGATTATTAAGATGTATTCCTAATTGTATTTGTATTTTTTATTTTAATTTTTTTTTTTCAAACTTCTTCATCTTCCCTTTGTTTATAACCACTCAGGATATTTTAAAAATCTTATATTTACTTTTTCGTAAAAAAATAGGTTGGGCTATTATCAATTTGTATAGCTTTGAACCGATTAATCTTAAGTAATATCAAGATGGAAAATCCTGCTATATCGCAAACATCATTAGCTCTGGTTGATAATCCGATACCCAATTCCCTAATCAGGAAAGCTGATTTAGTACCCGATTTGGAATCACGATTAGATTCCATGGAAATGAAAGAAAAACCTATTGACGATTCCAGTATTCCATATAGAAACCTGACGGATACAGCCAGTAAAAAAGAAAGCATACACAGACTTATTGCTAAACTGAATGTTGAAACAAATATTAGGTATCAAAAAACAATAGAAGATACGTATTGCAATGTATATTCTTATGATTATTGTTATTTTTCGAAAGTGTATCTTCCAACGGTTTGGTGGACTGCTGAATCTCTTGAAAAGATATTAAAGGGACAAGAAGTTGAAGCTATATTTGAACAAACTGTTGATAGAATTTACTCAAGCGCTATACATGATTGGTTTTTAGAATGGGGAGCGAGTTTTGGCTGGAAAAGAATGCATTCGGCTGATGAAATTCAATATAAGGTGAATACCTATGGTGGTGTTGGAATAATTTGCGCCAAAAGAAAACAAAAAGGACTTTCAGGACACATTGTTCCTGTTGTTCCCGAAACAGATTTACATAAAGCCTATCGCAAAGATGGCATAGTGCTTTATCCGCTGCAATCCCAGGCTGGAAAGGACAATTATAATTACTTTTCAGAAGTTAGAAAAGACTGGTGGAATGACGAGTTATATTCCTCTTATGTTCTTTATTACCATGAGTAAATTAAGAAATATGCCGATATTATTCATACGTTTTAAAATTATTTGATTTTCAACGTGTTAACTCTTTGGAAATAACATAATAATAAGCTACTTTTGCAGTCTGAAAAACACGAACAGCAAAATTGTTGTAATCATGCTATTGATCTGTTTAAAATATTGATATAAAAGCAATTAATTGCAAATAGTAATTTTATAACCCCATTATAGAATTTTATTTTTTTCAATCTTTCAGTCGATATAATTGCAGAATTTCTAACATAAAATATATTCCTAAAATTCAAAAAGTAAATGAACTTTTTTAATGGATGCAAAATGATGCTCAATCCGTTAAAGATTCTCGTCCCTAATTTGAACAGATTAGATCGAATTTGCTATTAAAAATAATGACTTTATTAAATTATAATTTAACCATAAAAAAGAAGATCGTATAAATGAAAGACAATCAGACAAAAAAATATTATTGGGGTATAGGATTAGAAAACGAAACCTACATGCAATTTGAAGAATCCCTAATAGTTTCTGGTGAATTTATACAAGAAAAAATTGGTTTTGAGAAATATAGCATTGATTACAGAAAATGCTACAAACCGGAAAGCCTTGCTCCTATTTTGAAAAAAGCTTTTGGCCTGAATGAAAGCTATAAAGTGAGCCGAATGATCAATAGTCATTCGCTGGAAAAACTGGATATAAACTATCAGCACAAAACATTATCGCCAATAAAACCATTAATTGATACTGAAAATGGTGAAATAGCAGCACAACCACTTGAAAATCCTGAATATCTGGGAAAATCCATTATGGAAATTTTTCTTGAGGATCAGCCGTATAATATTCAGAGTATGATTACCCAAAGAAACAAAACGATGGGTTCTGTACATTTTGATGGCGACTCTATCGAATTTGTAACCAAATATTTTGAAAACAGAACCATCGCCGATTCCTGCAAAGAACTAAAAGCGACGAAAAAGTTGTTTCTGGATAAAATCAACGAATCCTCTGTGCTGAACGGAAAACTAAATTTTCCGGATTATAATAATGGTCTTAATATGTTTATGACCAACCAGGAAAACCTTGTTTTGTTTAATAACGGAACGTACCATTTTCATATTACTTTGCCCTCATTGACGGAAGACAGCAGGATTGTTGACTATAACGAGTTTGAAAAAACACATGCAAATGCCATTTATTTATTACAATGGTTTGAGCCTTTTTTTATAGCAACTCTTGGAAGTCCTGATATTATGGGCGTGATAAGTGATCAGTATAATCTGGACAAAAAATTCACTTTGGGCTCTATGAGAAATGCCATGTCAAGATACATAGGCGTGGGAACATATAACAAAGCTATGCCAAAAGGTAAAATTCTAACCTATAACGTTGATGATTTTAGAAAATTGCTGAAATTCGAAAAAGAAGAAAATGTCTGGTGGCGCGATCAGATTGAAGCTGACATGGAGTATGAAATGCTCTCTGAAGTTGGTCTTGATTTTAATCAGGAAAAAATGTACCAAAGCGGTTTTGAATTCAGAAGTTTTGACGAGTTTCCAGCAGAGTACTTAAACGATGTTCTTTTTTCGATTATTCTAATTTGTGAACATTCGCTGAATCTGCCTGATGTCCAATGGGGACACGACAGCATTGCCTGGAATAATTTGGTTTTTAAAACCTTAAAAATGGGATATGCAACTGAAATCAATGAAGCTGAAAAGAAAGAAGTTTTAAATTTACTGCAATTATTAAATCCATCAGATTCTAATTATACAACACTAAAATCGGAATTTGAATCTATTATAATGCTGGATGAATTTTTCTTTAAGATTCTGGCTGTTTTACATGAGAAGTATAAAGACAATAATATTTGTCTGGATTCTATGTACGGCCAAAAAACAAGTTCTCCTCCAAAATGGAATAATTTTAATAAGTATCAAACTGAAAGGCATTTGCAGCAAATAAGCGTTTTCTCTGATAATTAAAAGTCAGTTTTTAATAATCCCGCTCACAAGTGGGATTATTGAGAACTTATGTTACAGGATTACCGGTATATTGCTTCTTTTCGAACTGCTTCTGATAATCAGGTCAGATTCGATTATTTTAGTAATAATTTCATCACTGTCCTTATTTAAAATATGATCAAAGTACACCATTGCGGCCTCATATCCTAGTTTTTCACTATTTTGATCTATTGTTGAAATTGAAGGCGAAATTATTTCTGTAAAAGGCTCATTAGCATATCCAAAAACACCAACATCATGCGGAATTCTAAGACCTGACTGTGTTATTGCCATAATGATTCCCATAGCTTGTAAATCTGAAATAGCAAGAAAAGCATCCGGGGGGTCGGGCAATGCAAGAAGCTTTAGCGCTGTCTGAAAAGCAGCTTCTTTGCTTATATTATCATCTACGATAAAATAGTCAGGAACCTGCATTCCGGCTTCGTTAATTGCTTTTATGAACCCTTCCCTTCTATCTGCAAACAAGTCCATATGCAATGGGCCTCCAATAAACGCCAGGCGTTGGAAGCCTTCGTCTATCATGCTTTTTGTCGCTTTATAAGTAGCGTGTTTATTATCATTTAAAACCCGGTGTCCGGGAAAATTCTCATCACAACGGTCAAATTGAACAACATTGATTTTATGTTCTAAAACCTGTTCCAAAACTTTGGCGGATTGCGTCTCTTTTGACAGGGAAATTAAAATACAGTCAACATTTTGATGAATAAGTGTTTCAATTGCTGTTTCTTCAATATCTGATTTTTCGTGAGACTGGCAAATAATCAAATTGTGTTTATTTTCGGTACATGCTTTTTCAATACCGGAAATTGCTTCCGAGAAAAAATTCTGGTTAATCTGAGGTACAATTACACCAAGCGTTCTGGATGAACCGCGTCTTAGATTTGCAGCCTGGGTATTATGTTTAAAATTAAGTTCGGCAGCCTTTTTTAAAACGGTTACCCTTACCTCTTCTTTTACCCCTGGTTTATTATTAAGGGCTTTGGAAACGTAGGATACAGAAAGCCCAAGTTCTTTTGCTAAATCGTATATGGTAATCCTTTTTGAACTCATGCTGTAAATATATTTTAAAAACATTCTAATACTACAAAAAATATATCAATATGATAATCGATTTCTTAAAATAGTTTTGTTTTTAATATTAAAAAGTAATTTTTGTATGTTTTTTATTATCTTAAATTATCTAATTACTGTAATTTATTCTCAAAAATTGAATATTATTACTTAACGCTTATAACCATAGGATTCTTTATTTGCTGATAAAAACTTTCGAGGTATTCAAACCATTTTTTAGCATCAGTAATTTTTCCGGCTTTGTCCCAGGCAGCACCTGTATAATAAATGATTGGTTCATTGTTTCTAACAGTTGTTTTTGCTAAGAGCTGCATTTTATCAACCCACATTGTTGTAACCGGTGTCGTTAATATCGAGCCAACAGCCGTGGTACCGTTTTTTTCAGAAGTGGGTTCCCAATACGCCATAATTCCCTGCTGCTCATTTAATGAAATATTTCCGGCTTGAGCTCTTCTGCTTATTCCTACTACAACCGGCATTGGTTTACTGTCATCAAAAGTGTAAATATTTTCGATACGGCTGAGTTGTGAACCGGCATCTAATGATATTGTTTTTGTTACATTGACTTTTATTCCGCCAGCATTCCAGGTGTCATAAATCAGTTGAAATGTAGAACGTAATGGACCATTATCAAGCACTTTCCATCGATGATAGTTCGCTGAGTAACGAACAGTGTCTTTTACAAAAGGTGCCATATTTCCTGCACCTAATGAATGCCCTACCTGATAATAATCCAAACCATCACCGTGGTCTGTATGATAATCTGCTAATTTGTAGCGTTGATTGATTATCATTTTGTTGGTACGTTTTACCCACACATCAAAGCCGTAAGCATCTTCGCTTGACCCTTCGATAGCTTTGCCATAAGTGCGAAAGGCGATTAGATCGTTTTCCCATGCAAAATCATCTTTTCGTTCCGGAACATATCTGGAATAGGTTTTTATAGCAAATGTTTCCGGTTTTCCACTTTGTACAAAAAGAGTCAGTTTCGATTTTGCTTTCACATCAACCTGAACGAGTAAATTTTGTATGGCAGAATGTCCCTGATGTTCTAATTGGAAAACAACTTGTTTTTTAGTTTTAGGATTAATAACAACAAAATTTGAAGTATCAATTTTAGGATAACTGCTTAAGATTGTTTGCCAGTTTATTTCAACAACGGCTTCTTTTCTGTCTATAGCCGAATTGTTTTCAATAAATATAGTTGCCTTTGTTTGTGCCAAAAAAGTTAAAGGCACAATAAGAAACAAGCAAAAAAAGAATTTAATAAATTTCATGAATTTTTCTTTTAATTAATTTAGAAATACTAATCCGGATTTAAAATTAATCTTTTTTATTTTGCATAAAATCCGGAAAGCCACTTCTTGTCCATTCCACAACTCTTGCTCGTGTAGCACGGTTTTTATCTGATAATTCATGCCCTTGTATTTCCTTATAATCTCTTGCATGATAAATCATTACAGTTGTTTTTCCGTCTTCGGCAGTAATAAATGAATTATGGCCAGGGCCAAATCTTTTCAATTCTTCATTTGTATAAAAAACAGGCCCGGGAGATTTATTCCAATTAGCGGTATTTAGTAAATCTGTGTTTTCATTAATCCATAACAGTCCCATACAATAATTGTGATTAGTCGCACTGGCAGAATAGCTTACAAATATTTTTCCGTTCTTTTTGATTACGGCTGGCCCTTCATTTACATTGTATTTTTCTCTTTCCCAGCTAAATTCAGGTTCTGTTAAAATTACTTCAGGCCCTGTAAGCGTGGTTGGGTTTTTCATTTCAGATAAAACCAGAGCTGTTCCATGGTCTCCTCCTCTTACATTCTGCGCCCATATCAGATATCTTTTACCATTGTGTACAAAGGTTGTGGCATCAAGAGAAAATGAATCTGTTTTTGTTTTTATCTGTCCTTCTTCTGTCCATTTCCCCTGCATTGGGTCTGCTGATGGATTAGACAATACCCAAATTCTGATATTCCATTTGTTTTCAGCTTCACCGGCAGCGAAATAAATATACCATTTTCCGTCTATCCTGTGCAGTTCCGGCGCCCAGATATGATTTGCCATAACGCCCGCTTCATGTTTATGCCAGACTTCTTTTTCTTTTGCTTCTTTTAAACCGTTAATACTATTTGCTTTTCGTATTACAATGCGATCATATTCCGGAACAGTAGCTATCAGATAATACTCGCCATTTTCTGTTTTATGCACCCACGGATCTGCACGCTGTTCTGCAATTGGGTTATTAAATTCAATAGATTGTGAATAGCTTTGGGACGAACATATGAAAGCCATTATAACCAAAGTATATGTTTTAATTAATTTCATATTAATATGTTTATTCTAATTTTTATTAAAGTCAATTACCTTTTTTATTCCATTATCAAATTCCAGGTTAACTGATCCATTTTTCTGCTTCAAAATTTTTACAGGAACTAACTCCTTATTTTTCCATTTTTCACCCGATTTTTTCCAAAGCATTAAAGTGGCATAGATGGTTGGCTTTTTTGAATCACTTGTCATATTGATCACAGTACTTTCATTGCTTTCCGGATGTAAACCTTTGGCTTTTATAACTTCTGTTTTATCCCATCCTAAAACTGGAACTATAGCCAACTGATATTTTCCGTTATCAATAATTGTTACGTCAAAGCCTTCAATATTTTTTTTAGTGGTAACAATTTCTTTGTCTAGTTTTGGCAAGGCATAATGGCCTAAACGTATTGAAATTGGTTTATCACTATTATTTTTGTCAATTCTTAAAATTCCATTGGCTAAGGGAATATCTGCTAAATTAAACCGGATATTTTCATCGGTTTCCAAAACTACATCCCTGTAATAAATACCATTTTCAAACTTTTTAAAAGTATACAATCTAAAGGCTTCCCACTGATTATTTTTATTTTTGATTACATAATTCATAGCCACTTCTCCATTTTCTCCATCAGCCTGCCATGGAAAAGCACTATTATAAGAAAGTCTGTTATAGTTTTCTGTTGATCTGAACTTTTGCCAGTCGCTGCTTACTTTTTCATGGCACCAAGCCCTTACTTCAGAAGCGCCAATATTAGGATAGTCTGTAATCAAAATCTGAGAATCTCCCTGATATTTATTGTAAACCTCATCTTTTTTAAACTTCGTATCCCAATCACCATTGTTTTCTTTTGCATTCCAAAATGGATTGTCATCCGGAACCAGTAAGCCTAAAAATATTTTTCCCATCCAATACACGCTTCCCCTGCAACTGTAAATTTGAACAGAAGGTTCAAAAGCACCGTAAAATCCAAGTGTTGGAACTTTATCTTTCATAAAATCAGGATGTGTAAAAAATTGCTTAATCACACCTGATGAAATTCTGCGCATCCAGCCATAATTGGTATTTGGGTCATTTTGAAATCCCATCAGGGGAAAAGGTACAACAGCACCCGTTCTGTAACTGATGCTTCTTCCCCACATAATCATTTCGCCATCTTTGCTGAATAAGTTTGGATAATTATCTTTTAAATCATTGAAATTAACT
>CBFGNY010000050.1:0-24473 GCA_965650235.1 uncultured Flavobacterium sp.
AGCAGCAAATACAGTAGCTGCCTTTAAAGCCCTTTGGTGGGAACAAAAAACACTATTCGGCTGAACTTTCCTTAGAATATTTTTTACTTCATCATAAAAAGGATTTTGCCGAATGGCTCTTTGATACTTTTTTTCTAACTTAAGAATAGCAGAATAGTCTTTAAAGAAAGGAGCAATTTTCTGAATTATGTTATAAAACAGTTTTTTTGAAAATGCCTTTTGGTTCCAGTTCCAATTAGTTAACAAAGTGGCATTATTAACTTTTCTATGATTGTAATACAGCCTTGACAGACAAATTAATTCTCTCAAAAACTTTTCCTTTATGGATTCCTTATAATTGGGAATTACAATTTCTTCATCAATTGAAGTGTTTTGCTTAATTACCTTTACAGTCTCAGAATCAAAATTATGAAACAGGACTAAATCTTTCTCTGCATTTTTAAACACATCAGAATAAAGATAATTTCTAATTCCTACACCATCCGGAAACAGTAATAAAATTTTATCTTTAGCCATTCAAAAAATTATTTTTTAAAGAAATCATTCAAAATTCTCGCTGTAAAGATTCTGGCTCCAGCATCCGTCATATGCCCGCAAGATGAAAAATATTTATCCTCAATCACTACATTTTCATAATTATGAATTTCAGGATAAGCCTTTTTTACCTTTTCAAAATAATTCATTCCTTTTGTTTTTTCGCACATCGGCGTCATAACTGCAATAAAATTAATATTATTGGCCTTGCACACATTTTTAATTTCTTCATAATATTTATTATGACGCAAAGGGTTTAAGTTAACAATATTATTTTTCATATTGCCATTTTTGTGTTTCCCTAGCGGGTAATATCCTAAATTATCTAAGGTATTTGTTTTTTCATTTTTTACAATTTTATAAATCTCCCTAAAACCTATTTTAGAATCAAATTTTATGTATCTGTAAAATGGTATGTAAAATAATTCATTAAAATTATCCTGCAATGCAAAGTGTGCTTTTATAATTTCAGAATTATGAATGTACGGTAAAAACTTAACAGAAACACCCTCTGATTCTTTGTCATTAGAAAGATTCAGATCCGCTTCTAAAATTACATTTTTGATTTTATATTTTCTTTCTATCATTAATTTCAGCATTAACGATGCTTCAAACAAATGTCCCCCACTCATTCCATAATTAAAAGTCTTCAATCCTTTATCTTCAAATAATTGGGAAACAAAATGATTATTTGCCCTGGATGATCCTAAAATTAAGACATCAAAATTTTGAGATTTTGAATTAACAACAGACTCTATTTTCCCTCTTTTTTTTGATTGTAAAAAAACATAAGTGTAGAGTCCGTCAAGTAAAACGGCTATCAAAAATGTCAAAACTAAAATTTTGCCTGAATAAATTAAAAATTTCTTCATTAAAACTGAAAATATATAAATTCCTTATAATCTGAAAAAGTACCAAAAGCCATAATCGCAATAATAGCCAATGATAATTTAATCGTGCTTCCTTTTCCTGAAAGCGGCTCAATTTTGGTACGGCTATTCCATTCTGTCAAAACAAAAAGACCAATAATAGCCAACAACTCATAACTATATCGTTCATTATCTAAATATTGAAAACCAAAATCTCTATTGACAACTATTGTTTTTAAATATAAAACAGCGTCTGTAATGGTTTTGGCCCGAAAGAAAACCCATGCAATACAGGTAAGTGAAAAAGTATATAAAATGCTCAGTATTACTTTTGTTGAATCAAAATTAAACTTAAGCTTAATTGCATCCATATTATTCCGATTGGTGTTTGACAAAAGCAATGGCAGAAAATAAACTGCATTTATAAAACCCCAAACAATGTATGTCCAATTTGCTCCATGCCAAAAACCGCTGACAACAAAAATGATAAATGTATTTCTGATTTTCATCCAGATTCCGCCTTTGCTTCCACCTAACGGAATGTACAAATAATCACGAAACCAGGAAGAAAGCGAAATATGCCAACGACGCCAAAACTCTGCAATATCCCTTGAAAAATATGGATAGTTGAAGTTTCGCAGTAAATCTAAACCAAACAATTTTGATACTCCCAAAGCTATATCTGAGTATCCTGAGAAATCTCCATAAATTTGAAATGCAAAATAAATTGCCCCCAGGATTAATGAAAATGAATTCATTGAGGCATAATTATCAAAAATAGCATTTGCGTATGTAGCACAAGTGTCAGCGATGACTACTTTTTTAACTAATCCCCAAACAATTTGGAAAATACCTTGTTTGGCTAACTCAAAATTAAACTCCCGTTTTACTTTTACCTGAGGTAATAAGTGTGTTGCTCTCTCAATTGGTCCGGCAACTAAAAGCGGAAAATAACTTACAAAAAGAGAATAATCCACAAAATTATATTCGGCTTTTATTCGTTTAAGATAAATATCAATTACATAAGATAACCCATGAAAGGTATAAAACGAAATTCCTACAGGGAGAATAACCTTTAGTAAAATGGGACTTGCCTGCAATCCAACAGAATTTAATAATTCGGCAAAAGAAACTGCAAAAAAATTATAGTATTTAAAAATTCCTAGAAATCCCAAGTTGATTGAAATACTTAACCAAAACCAAAATTTTCGATTTGTTTCAGACTTTGCTTTTTCAATTTGAATTCCTGTGTAATAATCCAGAAATGTCGAAAACATCAATAAAAAAAGAAATCTCCAATCCCAACAAGAATAAAAATAATAACTGGCAATAATTAATAATGCATTCTGGGTACTTTTGGTTTTATTAAAAACAAACCAATACAAGAAAAAAACGATTGGTAAGAAAACAGCAAATGCAAGAGAGTTAAAAAACATAAATACTTAAAGTGGTTTAGATAAAATGAAATTAAATCTCCTATCTTTTGAAATCATTTTTAATTTTGAGTTATTGGAATATATTTATATATCTCTAAACTGTTTTTGATGATTGAGTTGCCAAAGATTGTTTTTCATTAGTGATTTCAAAAATAATTCGGCACTATTTCCTTCTCCAAAATCATTATACGATTTTTGAATTTCATAAGAATCAATTATTGAAAGTGCTTTATTTATTCCTGCTTCAGAATAATCAGTATTGATAATATCAGCATGAACTGCCCTGTTTTGTTGACGGGTACCTATATTGATGATTGGGATTCCGTAGTAAGGCGCTTCGCGGATTCCTGCACTGCTGTTGCCAATTATAAACTGGCTATGTTTTAATAGAGTCAAAAAATATTCAAACCTGATTGATGGGAAAATTCTAAATCTCGCATTTTGTTTTAAGTTTTCGTATGCACTAATAATAAATTGACTTCCTAAATCATTATTTGGGAAAATTACTATATAATTATGATTGTCTTTCAATAAACAGTCGACAAAAGTATTCGCATATTCTTTCATAGATTGAAATTCGGTAGTTACAGGATGAAACATTACAAGTGCAAATTCTTCAAATGGAATATGATAATATTTTTTAACTAATTCTAAGTCAGGAAGTGCATTAGAAAACATAATATCAATATCAGGAGAGCCAATTGTAAAAACAGATTCTTTTATTTCTCCCATTTGAAATAATCTTTTCTTAGCCTCTTTATTAGAAACAAAATGTATGTGACTTAATTTGCTGACACTATGACGAATTAATTCATCTACGGTACCGGAAACTTCGCCACCTTCAATGTGAGCCACCAGAATATTATTAAGAGAGCCAACAATAGCTCCTGCAAGGGTTTCGACACGATCACCGTGAACAACAATCATTTCGGGATTAATTGTTTTACAATAACCTGACAATCCTTCGATGGTCTTAGCCAGTGTCAAATCCATTGTAGTTTCGTGCGTATGGTTCGCAAATGTGAATACATTTTTAAAGTTACAACGTTCTATCTCTATTAAAGTGTAACCATAAATTTCCTGTAAATGCATGCCTGTTACAAAAACAAAAACTTCAAATTCAGAATGTTCTTCCAGAATTTGAATTAGTGATTTTATTTTTCCAAAATCAGCACGGGTTCCAGTAAGAAAAAGTATCTTTTTCATTATAAGTTTAAAATCTATCAGGTCGATTGGACAAAAATTTTAAAAGAAAAAAAAACCTTCTAAAAGCATAATATATTTCTATAAAAAACAATCTAAAAATTTTAAATATTTTTGCGAACAAACCTTTAAAAACAGTTTTATAAGTATAGTTCACACCCCATAATTGATAACTGCCTATTGTTTCGTTCTTAAATCTAAGAAAGTTCTGTTTGTGACTTCTAACAATATCATAACAAAAGATAGAAGAACAAAACTCAATATCATAACCTTCTTTCAATACTCTAACCGACCATTCTTTATCTTCCATTGTTGTAATATCATCTTTAAACTTATGTAATTCCCAAACTTTTTTACTAAAAGCTGAACCACAGAAAATTAAACCTGATATATTTGGATCATCTTTTGATGAAACCTGATTAATATAATTTTTATAATCATTCTTATTATGCAAACATCTTAATCCTGCTAAATTATTATTCTGATCAAATTTCTCTGATATTAATTTGAAAAAATCATGACTAACTGGATAAGCGTGTGCACTAAAAATAACTATTATTTTGTTCGATGCGTATTCTGCAGCTAAATTTGCACTACTGCCATAACTAAATTTTTTTATTTGAATAAATTTAACTCCATACATCTTACAGATTTCCTCACTGTCATCATTTGACAAATTATCAAGGACAATTATTTCATCTATGTCATTTTGATAGCGTTCAGACAAATTTTTAAGTAAAAAATCGAGAGCATCACGTTGATTTTTATTTCTGATTACAACAGATATCTTATTCATAATCCGAGTTACTTAGTTGTTCATCATCCTGGATATCTCTCGTTGCAACTTTACCTATCAAATCATTAAAATGTTCTGCTAAAATTTCACCTGTTCCAGGACGTTTTACCCATATATTTTCTTTAGATAAAATTTCTCCTTTTTTAATTGGTGCTATTGCACAAACTGTCGCAAAGGCAAAATCAATTGTAACCTGTTCTTCCAATGCAGGTTTTTTTACCCCACCACGCATTAAGGCAATTTCTGCGCTTGATATAATTAATTCTTCACACGCTTTTTCATCCATGCTGCAAATAATATCAGGACCTGTTCGTTGCATATAATCTGTAAAATGTCTCTCTAAAATACTTGCTCCTAAAGCAACAGCACCTAAACAAGCATTGTTGTTTAAAGTATGATCACTCAATCCGAATACCTTATCCGGAAAAGTCTGGTGTAATTCTGTCATGGCTCCAAAACGAACCAAGTGTATTGGTGTTGGATATAGATTTGTGGTGTGCAATAAGGCAACAGTAACATTATACTTATCAAAAATCGCTACTGCTTTCTGAATACTTTCTATGGTATTCATACCTGTACTTAAAATTACAGGCTTCCCAAAAGAAGCAATATGCTCTAATAGAGGGTAATTGTTACATTCTCCAGAACCAATTTTATAAGCTGGGATGTCAAATTTCTTTAACCTCTCTGCTGCGGCACGGGAAAATGGAGTCGAGATAAAAATCATCCCTTTACTTTCCACATATACTTTTAGTTCTAATTCTTCAGCTTCAGTAAGGGAACAACGTTCCATAATTTCATAAATAGAAACATCTGCATTACCGGGAATTACTTTTTTTGCAGCACCACTCATCTCGTCTTCTACAATGTGCGTCTGGTGTTTTACAACTTCAACGCCAGCTCTGTGTGCTGCATCAACCATTTCTTTGGCAACGACAAGAGAACCTTCGTGATTAATTCCTATTTCTGCAATGACTAATGGTGGAAAATCTAAACCAATTTTACGACCAGCAATTTCTATGAATGGATTCATACAATAAGTTATGAGTTATGAGTTTTTTAAAAGATATTCGGCGTAATCAAAATCTTCTTGTGTGTCAATATCCACATTGGCAAAAATATGATTTACTTCAAATGGAAAAGCATTATCTGAAATAATTTTATCCTCTAAAATTAGTTTTGCTTTACTGATATAAAGCAATCCGTTTTCAAAAAAAAGAGGCTCTAAGTCCTGACTGCGTTGTCCTATTTCATAATTAAAAGGTTGGAATTTATTATTGATAATTTTTCCAAATTTTTGATGATTTCTTGAAACGGTAAACAAACTGTCTGCGTTTCTCTCGTGATAAATTTTAAATGCCTCTTTAAGTAAATTTTCTGGACGAAGTGGGTTTGTTGGTTGCAATAAAACTACATTTTCTATATCAACTAAATTAATTGATTCCAAAACATGTTTCAAAGCTGAAACTGTTGGCTCAGCATCTCCGGAAATAGATGCAAAACGATCAATAACTTTTGCTCCAAATTGTAAGGCTATCTTCTTTATTTCTTCATTATCCGTCGAAACGTAAATTTCATCAATACACTCACTATTAGCCTGCGCATACAAAACACTGTACACTAATAACGGAATTCCTTCTAACAGTTTTATATTTTTTTGTGGCAATCGTTTTGAACCTCCACGAGCCGGAATTATGACTATTGTTTTCAATGTTTTATTTTTTTACCAAAATAGGTTTACCAAAAAAACTTATCCCCTTAGTTCTTAATCTATTTTGAATTGGTTTTTCAATATACAGATATGAAATTGAAGATACTGCAATCAAAATAATAAGCCTGATAAAAAAAACAACTGTAACATCAGTTAAATGAAAATATTTATTGACACTATACGCACTAAATAAAGAATAGATTGGGTGTTGTAAAATATAGATTCCAAAACTAATTTCTCCTAAAAAAACAAAAGTTTTCTTTTGAAACAATTTTGTTATAAAGCCATTATTCATTGCTATTAGAATTATTACTGGAATAAAAAATACTGCTAATAATCCATTATGAAAACTTAATCCCATTGGAAATTTTAATGCCACAATTATGAGGCTAAACAACACTATAATTAAAAAATCATAATTGCCTTTTTTATATTGAAGCTTTTTGATAAAAAAATACCCTCCTAAATTACCAACCAAAAATTCGTTAAGATGCAATAACGGATTAGCATATATAATCTGTTTTATAAACTTATCACTATAAAGTAAATAAAGTGACTGAAAAACAATCTGACTTATTATCCATAGCAAAATGATAGACAAAACTACTTTATTAAAAGTTATTTTTTTGAAATATTTATTAAATATAAAAGGAAAAACAGCATAAAACACAAACTCTACAGAAAGGGACCAGCCAGGTGGATTAACAGATAAGATTTGTCCAGGAATCCAGGATTGAATCATAAAAACATTTAATACCAAACCTAAAGAATCAATAGTTTGCGTTCGAATTTGCAACAAAAACATAACTAAAAGCGCTAAAAAATAAAGTGGATAAATTCTTGCAAATCTATTAAGGTAGTATTCTTTTGCTGATATATTTGATTTATTTGAGTATGCAATCATCATTACAAATCCAGACAAAATAAAAAAGTAGCTCACGCACACATCCGCATGTTTGAATATAAAATCGACGTATAGATTATTAAATAAAAAACTTTTTTGTCCATAGTGAAATATAACTATTGAAATTGCGGCTAAAAACCTTGTAAATGTTAACTGTTCTATTCTCATAATTGAATTTCATTATTTCTTAACCTAAATTTTGCATCCTCAATAATCTTGTTCATGCCTTGAGTCCAATTTTCCTTAGAATATATTTCATTAGATAATTCAGAAATTTTAAAATTACCCTCTAAAAATTCGTTTATAGCATTTTCCCATTCTGAAACAAAATGAGGATTTTCGACCAGTTTTCCCAATTTTCCATATTGTAAAACTTCAGGAACACCCCCTAAAGCAGATGCAATACAATAATTTCCACAATGTAAGGCTTCTATGAGACTGAGTCCGAAGCCTTCCTGACATAAAGTTGGAAAAAGGTAACAATCTGAAGCCTGATAATACTTTGGAAGACTATCATTTGGAATTCTCCCCAAAAATTTAACGCCATCCATTTTTCCTCTGGGATCACAACCAATTACCAACAAAATTATATTTTTTTGTTGATCATAAATTCTTTTCCAAACATCTAAAATCAAATGCAATCCTTTTTTAGGCCTATCCTGCGAACACCAAATAAATACTTTTTTTCCAACTAAGCCTAATTCCTCTTTTAATTTTATTTTTTCAGTATGCGAAATGTTGAAAAATTTATTGGTATCTACACCATTATACAAAACTGAAAAAAAACTAGGCAAAACATTAATTTGTTGTTTGTGCTGCTTGTAACTATCATTTGTCAATAAAATCATTTCATCAATAATCTCATAGAAATCTGAACCTGAATTTTGCTTTGCGTAAGGCATAAAACCGTGATAAAAAAACTGAATGTAAACCTGCTTAGAATTTCTTTTCGAATTCAGATATTCTTTGAGAGATTTGACTAAACCGTAATTATCAATAATCTGAATTATATATTTTTCATTTGGAAGGATTATTTTTTCTAAAGCCTGAAAATATTCTAGGTTTTTTCTTTTTAAAAATTTACTTTGTATTTTTTGCAGAAAAGTAGTTTTTACAAAACTATACTTTATTCCTTCATGTAAATTTTTCGTCTCTGGACAAACAATATAATCTATTGCATGATTGGTTTGTAAGTAATTTTTATAAAGTGTACTCCAGCTTCCGATTTTTGAATAGGGAAGTGGAATTTGAGAAAGCAGAACGACTTTTACAATATTATCCATATTTTACAGTTTCTTCTTTAGAAAGTCCTTTAAACTTCAAGCAATAATTCCATATTATTTTTCTCGTAATAATTCTAGAAAATATTTTATGTTTCAATAAAAACTCTATTTTCGAAGATTTTACATTCTTTAATTGGACATCAGAAATTGGAGAAAAATCATTTGGCTTTATTGCATTAAAAGCTTGCTCCATCCATGCTTCTTTAACATTTCCTAAATGATATGCAAAATTATCCTCTGTAGAAAGTCTCCACATCCCTTTTTTTACTACTGGAAGATCCAAAAATTTACCTAAATTCTCATCACCTAGCGCAAAATCGGAATATTTTATATCATTTTTTTCAAAAACTTCTTTTCTGTAAGTTGTAACAAAATGCCCTGCACCAACAACCGCTTTAAAGCCGTTATTAGAAACAGTAAGAAACTTTTCGAGATGACAATCATTGTACATATTGAGATTCCCAACACTTTGAGCAAATACTTTTAGAGCTTCTGGATTTTTTACTTTTGTAAAGCGCAGTGATTTAGAAAACAATAATTCAAACCAAATATTAAAAGTATAATTTTTTAGAGATTTAGAAGAAGGTGTTGGACAAACTGCGCCAGTCCTAGGAAACTTATCAAAAACATTATAAGTTTCTTTTTGCCAGTCCTTTAAAAAAAGTACATCACAATCTGAAATAGTTATTAATTGAAAATTATGCCCTGAAACCCCCTTTACAATAGCGTTTAGCTTTCCAATGTTATTCGTATTGATTACTTCTTGTATTTTTCCAGTTTGTTGAAGATTATTCAAATAATCAATTACATCTGAAGAACTTCCATTATTAACAACAGTGATATAAGTTTTTTCATGAATGGTCTTGAATAACGAATCTAAACACAATTTTAAAATTACAAAACTATCTTTGAAGTAATCTTTTTGAGTTGGAATATATATTGGTAAAATAACTTGATGAAAATATTCAGATTGAGTTATTTTTTTACCCTTCTGTGGATTAAAACCTACTCTCATTTTAAAATAGTTTTATACATTTTAATAACTTTCAATTTATTATCTGAATAATCCAACCTATTCAAAGATATTTCAGCATTTTTAATTATTCCTTCTTCCAGTAATTTCAAATTTGACAAAGCCTTTACAATATTTTCTTTAATCTCTAGCACTGATTCAGGGTTATGAATTAAAAATCCATTTTCACCATCTTTAATAATTTCCTCAGTAGCTCCACCAGGATTTGATTGTATTGGAAAAGCCCCCATTATCATTGCTTCCAATAAAGTATTTGGCATTCCATCTGAAATACTATTTCCAATATACAATAACGATTTACCCATTAATTTTATTACTTCTTCATGTGAAAGCTCATTTCTGTCAAAGAAAGTAAACTCTAATTGATTATTTTTTATATACTCAATTACTTTTAAATGTGAGCCAAAAACAATTACTTCATAATCTTGCATTTGATTTTCTAGTAAATGAAGTGCTTTTATAATATTCAAACCCCGACCAAACTTATGTTCATAAACTTTTACTAAAATAATTTTTCTTTCGGTAATAGGTTTTTTATATAGTTGTAATTCTTTTAATTTATAACCTGTTCCGCCTGGAACAACTCCTAAATATTTTCCTGAAAAATTTAATTTTTGAGCTAAAACAAAATCTCTTTCACAATCCGTATGCAAGTAATCAACTCGTTTTAAAACGTTTCTAATTTTAGCATTGTGTTCTTTAAAATTCATAAAATAAAAAAGATCATTTCCCCAGCAGGAATACAACCACCTAACTTTTGGAAATTTGAGCATTGTTTGTAAAATAGGATACGAACAGCTCTTCATTTCAAAACTATGAACAACATCCGGCTGAATTTCTAAAATTATTTTTTCTAATGCTTTATCCGCTGTTATCTCAAGATGCGGTATTATTTTTTGATAAAAAGCAGGCAACTTTTTACGTAAAAAATATTCTCCTTTTATATACGGTATTTTTCTTTTTTTCCAATCTGTAAACTGAATAACCGAATCGATAGTTTCTAATTTTCCTCTGCCCAAAACATCAAACCAATACAATTCGTGATCGGTATCTTTTAGATTTTCTATCCACCGAATGGCATGTACAGACTGCATAGAAATAAAAAGGATTTTCATTAAAAAAAGAGTTTATTGATTATTTTCATTACTAATAATGCACGTTGCTTTACTAATAGGGTGCCTTGTTTTATGCTGAATCGCAAAACATCAATAACTTGAAAAATAAGTCCTTTGAAAATCAGAATTATGTTTGAAAACCCGATACTCCTTTTCCTGTAATCAAATTCTATCCAACGACTTGGAAAATAATCTGAATCATTATTTAATTCGGCAAATGAACCTCTAAAATTTTTTATAGGTCTTATTATTTTACTGTCCTTTTTCTCTGCTAACCATGCTGCCCACCATGAAAAGGTAGAATTACTAATAATGAAATCCTTTCCTTTTGAACTAATAGCCAATTGTTCTATAGCTGAAATCTTTTCTAAAAAGAAAGCATTCTTTAAAAACCCAAAATGATACTTACAATACTTGATATCATCGCTCATAAAGATTAAATTTCTTTCTTTCCAATCAGGAAAATATTCATTTAATGCTAAAAAATAATATTGATACGGTAATTGATAATAATGAGGATGATAAACAAAATCCCCTCTACGCACCGAGATAAAGATTGTCTTTTTATTAAATAAATATTGGTACTTATCTAATAGTTCTTTCAAAAAATCGTCTTTAAATTCAAATATTTTCTTGGTATAAGCTATGTCAAAATATTTTTCTGATTGTAATGCACCATTTACATCAAAATTACCAGAACCTAAATTCCAATCATGAAATGTGTACGATTTTTCGATTATTTGTACAAACTTGTTAATCTCATTTGGTTCAACAACAGGAAAATTGTAATTAAAATAACCTCCATATTTCCAATATGGGAACACAAATTCATGTCTATTTTTATGAGCAATCCCAACTGTAGAAGCAATTTGAAAAAGTTGGTTTCCTAAATTTCCTTTTCCTCCTAGGCTTTTAAATATAAGCATGGTGTATAATTGTAATTTTTATTGCTATTTTAAAAATTCTCTTTTTAAACAATTCGATTAGCATTTGTTTTTTTCCAATCGAAAATAGCCTCATTTATTTTAAGCACCCTGTAATGCCCTTTTTTTTGATATAAAAATTTGTTTATAACAATCATAAAAATAAACTTCAGTTGTATTTTTACCGGAATATCAAGATTCTCATTAACAACCTTTAACAAATTAAACAATGTCCGCAACTTAGTTTTATCATTTTGATTTCTTTTTATAAAACTGTATACTTTATTTAGAATCTCTTTTTTTATAGTTGCTAATTCATTTTTATCCAACGTTTCAAAAATCGATTTATAAAAATCTATTGAGGTTTTTAAATCTATATTTTTAAAACTGGAAGTTTCATTTCTTTTAGTTGCCTCGATATCAATTCTATAAAAAGAATCTGTTTCATCAATCGAGATATAATTTGGCTTCATTATTTTTAGAAGTCGAATACTATATTCAATATCTTGACGTCTTAACAAATGTTCATTAAATTTTACATTTTGTATTATGCTTCTTTTATAAATAGGACTGCTAACTTGCCAAGGAATTCTTCCAATTATAAATAACTTAATTGTATTACTATTATTTTCATTAACGCAAGATCCATATCTACCAACACATTTTATTCCATTTCTAAACATTCCCATTGTAAAAACAACAAAATCATATTGTTTATTCTGCTCAATAAAGTTTATTCTTTTTTCAAGAAAAAAAGAAGCCATAATATCATCACTATCAAACCAATTGATATACTCACCTTTACTAACTTCAAAGCCATAATTGCGAGCAGCATTTCCTCCTTTTAAACGATTCTCAGGACGATGATGCAATTGAAAACGGCTGTCTTTTTTTACATATTCATTTATGACCTTAACTGTATCGTCAGTAGAGCCATCATCTACTACTATACATTCCCAGTTTTGATACGTTTGCATAAGAACACTATCAAGTGTTTCACTAATTAAATGAGCTCGATTATACGTTGGGATTATGATTGATACTAATGGATTCATTAATTTAAAAAAGAAGGTTGTGTTTTATAAGTTTCTAACTTGTTTTTTATGATTTGTTTTTTATCTAAATGATTCAAAATTTTAATTTTCCAAAGAGCTTCTTTAATTTTCTTTGACCGAAATAAAATAAGCGATTTGCAAAAAAAACTATACCATTTTCTATATTCTTTTTCAAACGTATATTCGTTTGTAGGGTTAGATATTTTCAAAACCACACTTCGAGTATAAGCTTTTTTTTCGTCTTTAAAATACTTGTTTTCAAAATTAATTTCCCTATCATGATAAATTATAGAATGTGGACAAACCCCTACCTTGAATTGATGAAATTGTACTCGGTGTACATAATTATCATCTTCTCCATAATGAAAAAAAGAAGGATTAAATCCTCCAACAATTCCTATACACTTTCGAGAAATTAACCAAGCCGCAGCGTTAACAAATTCGGTTTTATATATTTTCTCCTGAATTGTATTTAAAAAAATATCCGAATATATTTTTTTGCATTTTATAGGATTTATATAATTTGAAAAATTATAATCCAAAGCATCGCCTTTTCCATTTAAATGCATTGGACTAGTAATTCCGTATTCCGGTTCCTTTTGATGAGCTTTAATCAAATTTTCTATTGCATCAGGGGTTACCCAAGCATCTTGATTTAATAAAAAAACATAATCTGCTCCAGAATAGTATGCTTTCTTAATACCAATATTATTTGCTTTACCAAAACCTAAATTCTCATTTTGTTGTAATAAAATGACATCTTGAAAATTAGTCTTAATAAATTCAATTGTACCATCTGTGCTACTATTGTCAACAACAATTACAGAAACTGGAATTGTAGTATTTGAAAGACTTTTTAAACAGTTTTCAATCCATTCCATTCCGTTATAGGTAACAATTACAACATTAATTTTTAAAGACTTCATTCTATTCTGTCTAAACCATTTAACAACATCTCATAATTAATATTATTCATCTTAAGCCATGTTCTAGAATTATTCCCAGAAATGCCATCAAGTAAACTACCAAAATCAAATAAAAAAATATTCGCTTTTTTATTCCATATTCTTTTCATAAAAGGCCTCCCAGAACACCCCATCGCTACACAAACCACCATGAAATCAGTTGTATTTGATATTACCTTTGATATTTCACTTTCAATCCTATCAATTTGAGAATAAGCGTTCTTACTCGGTGTTTTAATATGAATCGTGGAGTTTCCAAACAACAATTTTACCAATTCTGAATCCGTTTCTTCATTACCAACAAAAATTTTTGTTTTAGATTTCAAAATTTTCAAAAAAATGTTTGCTCTTTCTGGATACACAGAAGCAATGTGATGCAGTGCTACTGGACTATATATTTTATTTCCAACAAAGTACACAAAAGTATCCTTAAATAATTTTAATGCAAATGAATCATGATTTTTATGATTTCCATATTCCATTCCTTCAGAATAGCCAAAACGATCAGAATGAATTGCAAGACATTTAAATATATTTTCTCCATGCATCAAAAAACTTTCTTTCATTTCTTCTGCAATCGAAAAAGAAGAGGCTTGATAACAATCATTTCTGTTTTTCAAAATAAAAACATCTCCATCTCCAAACCTTAAATACACTCCTTTTTTCTCATTCAAAATATAATCTTCTATTTCTTCTAATGTGCTTTTTGCATCAATTACTGATATATTTGTTGAAATAATATTAACCATATCATTCTCAAACAAAGGATACATACGTTTTTTTAAAATTTTGTAAGTTAGTAAATCTGCATAAGAAACTATTTTTTTTAAAAAATGTTTAATTATTTTCTTCATTGTTTAAATTAATTGTTCCAAACTTCCATTCTGTAGGTAAAAATACTTTCGAATGTTTTGGTATTGGCTTTGTTCTTTTTGTAAAGTTACTTTGCTCTAATTGGAAACTAGCTAAATTTTTTATTGTGTACAATGTGTCGACTTGTCCTGTACCAATCCATAAATTGATTGTGTAAAAGCCTGGTACAAATAATAGCCTATTTGTATTAATAACTAAATTAATTTGTTGTCCCTCGTGTAACTTCTCAAATAGCAAACCATCATCTTCATTAGTAACATGAGCAATTAATTCGTGATTTGAATTTAAAAAATCCATTGCTATAGACAAATCAACGATCGTATCTAAAGACTTGAAATTTAATTCAATTGCTAGTCTATCTCCCAATTCTATGGTCTGACATTGCAAAATCTGAACATTATTATTGGTGACATTAAAATTATCAAATTCAATCTTTTTTCGATGACATTTATGCACACTCTCTAACATGAATTCTTTTAAAGAAATTTTAGAATAAAAATCAATACTTTCCTCAATCCCTCCCTCGAAAACTACTTTCCCATTCTCTAAGACAATTCCTTTTGTACATAAACTTTGTACAGCCGCCATATTGTGACTCACAAACAAAACTGTTCTTCCCTCCCCTTTAGAAATATCCTGCATCTTCCCAATAGCTTTTTTCTGAAATTCAGCATCTCCAACAGCTAAAACCTCATCAATAACCAAAATTTCAGGCTCTAAAAAAGCCGCTACTGCAAAAGCCAAACGAACAGTCATACCGCTGCTATATCTTTTTACAGGAGTATCTATATAACGTTCGCAACCAGAAAATTCAATAATTTCACCCAGTTTAGAAGCTATTTCTTTTCTAGTCATTCCCAATATGGCTCCGTTTAAGAAAATGTTTTCACGACCTGTCATTTCTCCATTAAAACCAGTACCTACTTCAAGAAGTGAAGCAATACGCCCCCGTGATTTAATATGCCCTGTGGTGGGAGCAGTTACTTTTGATAAAATTTTTAAAAGTGTCGATTTTCCAGCCCCATTTTTACCAATAATGCCCAACACTTCACCGCGTTCAACTTCAAAATTTATATCCCGTAATGCCCACACATAATCTGATGTACCTTTTGTAGACCGGTCGTTTGTATCTCCAACTTTTAAATAGGGATCTTCTTTACCACGAATTTTATGCCACCAACGATTCAGGTCATGACTTAAGGTCCCGGTACCTACTAATCCTAAACGATATTGTTTAGAAATATTTTCGGCTTTTAAAATTATGTCTTTTTTCAAAATTTACTTAATTAAAAATAATGCAGATGAATATTGTATTGATTTTTACGATTCCTTTATACGGTATCTATAAAGCTCTTTTCGGTCCTGTTAAAAACTAAAAGACCTATAAAAAATAAGGCAATTGTAACCAATAAGGTATAGCATAATCCCAAAACGGAAATTTCGCCCGTGTCTAAAAGCATATAGCGAGAGGTTTCAATTATATAGGCTAACGGATTATATTCTACCAGCCAGCCAAATTTTGGTAATTTATCTTTTATCAATGTCATTGGATACATTACTGCAGACAGATACATCAATAACGAAATTCCGAAAGTAACCAAATAACTAAAATCTCGATATTTTGTAACCATTGATGAAATCAGCATTCCTAATCCCAATCCTAAAATTCCCATAACAGCGATTAAAACCGGAAAAAACACCACTAATCCATTCAATGCTAAATTCGCTCCCTTGATATAATAAAAAACGTAAAAAAAAACAAAAATAAAAAATTGAATTCCAAACTTAATTAAATTGGAAATCACAACTGAGAGCGGTGTAATAATCCTGGGAAAATAAACTTTTCCAAAAATATTGGCATTTGCTTTAAAGGTATCAGAAGTTCCGGAAAGGCAGGCTGTAAAGTAATTCCAAACTGTGATTCCGGCCAAATTAAATAAAAATGGAGGTATTGCACCTGTATTGATTCCGGCTACATTATTAAAAATTATAGTAAATGTAACCGAGGTAAACAAAGGCTGAATCAAATACCAAAGTGGCCCAAGAACCGTTTGTTTGTAAACAGTAACTACATCACGTTTTACAAACAAAAACAATAAATCCCGATATTGCCAGATTTCTCTAAAGTTTAAAGAGAAAAAATTATTTTTTGGTGTTATCTCAAACAACCATTCTTTATTATTTTCAGTATTGTTCATTTTACAAATTAACAGGATTTTTATCAATCCAAAAAAAGATTAAAATGTAAAAAGGCGTTTTATTAAAAACACCCTTTTATACATTATATTTATAATTAAAAATCAACATCTATTTATCTAAAACTTCAAAGGTAGAATTCATGCTTTTAAATTCGGGAACAATTTTTTTCATTTTGGCAACTATGTCGTCATTACTATAAAAATTCGCAATTTCTATGAGTTCTTCAACTTCAGAATGTAGATTTTCATATTCTTCCTGAATTTCTTGTGCAATCATAATTTTATGGTGATAAGTAGGTAAAGTCTTTGAAGTATCATTTAACAATTCTTCGTATAATTTTTCCCCTGGTCTAAGACCTACAATTTTTATTTTTATCTCTTTATCCGGAATGAATCCGGCTAATTTAATCATCTTTTTAGCTAAGTCAATTATTCTTACTGGTTTTCCCATATCGAATATGTAGATCTCACCACCATTGCCCATTGCTCCAGCTTCTAGAACCAACTGACAAGCTTCGGGAATGGTCATAAAATAACGAATAATATCCTGATGGGTTATGGTAACCGGTCCTCCTGCAGCAATTTGTTTTGTAAACAACGGAACTACCGATCCGTTTGAACCCAGCACATTTCCAAAACGTGTTGTAATGAATTTTGTAACACCGTGGTCCATTTCTCTTTTGTTTTTCAAAAACAAGGACTGAACATATTTCTCAGCGATACGTTTACTAGCTCCCATTACATTACTGGGGTTTACAGCTTTATCTGTAGAAACCATTACGAATTTCTTTACTTTATATTTACACGATAAATCAGCTAAATTTTTTGTCCCCTTAACGTTTGTAAGAATAGCCTGTGAAGGATTCTCCTCCATTAGCGGAACATGTTTATAGGCTGCAGCATGAAAAACTACCTGAGGTTTAAAATCGAGGAAAACTTTTTCTAAAGCTTTTTTACTCTTAACGTCTGCAACAACAGCTCTTATTTTGGTTTGAGAATCTAATGCAAGGGTTTCTAAACATAAATTATGCAAAGGCGTTTCTGCATGATCTAATATCACTATCATTTTGGGATTAAATCCCAAAACCTGTCTTACAATTTCACTTCCAATTGAACCTGCGGCACCTGTAATAAGTATAACCTTATCTTTTAATTGTTTGGATATTGACTTGCTGTCCAGTACAATTGGTTTTCTTTCCAACAAATCTTCAATCTGGATGTTCTTTACCTTTTGAGAAATCTCTTTTTGATTTTCCCAATCCGAAATTAATGGAACTGTATATACTCTATAATTGAATTCCAAACATTGATCAACAATAATTAACTGCTCTTCTTTAGACAAGCTTTTATCCGCAATAATTACTCCTTCTGCTGCAACTGACCGCATTAAAGCCGGCAGTTTTTTCTTTTGAATCAATATAGGTAGATCTAACATCCGTTTGGAAGCATTTTGGCTGTTTTTATCTACAAAACCAACAATTTTAAACCTTGAAGGTGTTTCGAATTTTAGTGCATTTGCAACTGAAATTGCATTTGCATCCGTTCCGTAAATAACAGTTCGTATTAATTTAGAATCTGTTTTTTCAGAAAAATAAATTTCAAAAGTTTGTTTTACAATTACTCTGTATAAGAATAATCCGCAAAAAGAAAGCACTAAGTTTATAAAAAGTGCCGTATTTAAAAATGCTTTGTGCCCTGAATATAATTCAAATACCAAATTGAAAATCAAAAAGAAAATCAAAACAGACATTTGAGAAAACAGTAATTTTATTGCATCAATATATGAAGAGTGTCTGATTATTCCTGAATAGGTCCTAAATAGCCAAAAGAAAAATACATTTACACATATTAGGGCTGATACAAAATAAAAATGATATGTCGTTATAATATAACCTAATGCCGTGCCTTCAAAAAGCATGTAAGTAAAAGTAAATGAAAAAAGAAGAACCATTACATCTATAGCAACAATTATCCATCTTGGTAAATAACTAAGATTATTGATATTGGCTTTAAAATTTCTTGGCGACAGATTATTATGTAGCAAAGCAGACATTTTGGTTGGTTTATCTGTATTCAAATTGATTATATTAGTAAATGAAAACTTAGCACGATACAAAAATAGTAATTAAAGATTTCAAAAAAATACTTCTTTCTAAATTAAAATCTGTTTCCTTTTTTCTTTTGTTTCAAAAATTCAATAAGATATGCTCCATATCCTGATTTTACAAGTGGCAAAGCAAGGTTCTCAAGCTGTTTATCCGAAATAAAGCCTTGTCTCCAGGCAATTTCCTCAATACAGCCCACTTTTAAGCCCTGTCTTTCTTCTAAAACCTGTACAAACTGGCCTGCCTGCATTAAACTATTAAAAGTTCCTGTATCCAACCAGGCTGTTCCCCTGCTTAAAATACCAACTTTTAAAGAATCTTTTTGTAAATAAACTTTGTTCACATCTGTAATTTCATATTCCCCTCTGGCACTTGGCTGAATATTTTTAGCAATTTCTACCACTGAATTATCATAAAAATACAATCCGGGAACAGCATAACTTGATTTTGGATTTTCTGGTTTTTCTTCAATAGAAATCGCTTTGAAATTCTCATCAAATTCCACTACTCCATAACGTTCCGGATCTGAAACATGATAAGCAAATACAACTCCACCATTTGGTTTTGTATTTGATTTTAAAAGTTCCTGCATATTTGAGCCGAAAAAAATATTATCTCCTAATATCAAGGCGACATCATCATCACCTATAAATTCCTCTCCAATTACAAAAGCCTGAGCAAGGCCATTTGGAAGAACCTGTTCTGCATAACTGAATTTACATCCCAAACTCGAGCCGTCTCCTAATAATTTTTTAAAATTTGGCAAATCGTGAGGAGTAGAAATGATTAGTATTTCATTTATGCCCGACATCATCAATGTTGATAATGGATAATAAATCATTGGCTTATCATATACAGGCATCATTTGTTTACTCATTGCCAGTGTTAATGGATGTAATCTTGTTCCGGAACCTCCGGCTAATATAATTCCTTTCATCTTTTATATTTTCTCTTGTAGATTTTACTTGAAATATTTATTCTAAATAAACATTTTCTTTAAACTTTCTTTATATTCTGGCACATCTACATGATATGTTTTTTTTATTTTTTGTTTATCCAATAATGAAAATTCCGGACGTTTTGCAGGAGTTGGGTAAGATAGCGATGAAATTCCTCCAATAACACAATTATATCCTCCTAGTTCTTTTATGCTCAACGCAAAATCATACCAGGTTATTTCACCTTCATTTGAATAGTTATAGATTCCGGGTATCCAATTTGGAGATTCTAAAATATCCAGCATCGCTTTTGCTAAATCAGCTGCATAAGTTGGAGATCCAATTTGATCATTGACCACATTAATTGATTCTTTTTCCTGCATTAATCGTTGCATTGTTTTAACAAAATTATTTCCAAATTTGCTATAGACCCAGGAAGTTCTTATTATTATTGAATTCGGATTTTGATTCAAACAAGCTATTTCACCAGCCCTTTTACTGTCTCCATAGACATTTATAGGATTTGTGTGAGCTTCTTCATTTAATGCAACAGAAGAGGATCCGTCAAATACATAATCTGTTGAAATGTGTATCAATTTTACATTATTTTCTACCGCGTATTTTGCTATCAATTCTACTGCAGAATGATTTACAGTAAAGGCAATTTCTTTTTCTGATTCTGCTTTATCAACTGCGGTATAAGCTCCGCAATTAAGAATTATATCAGGTTGAATGTCGTTTAATTGCTTTTCTAAAACTTCTAAGTTATCCAAAGTAATTTGTGTTCTATCTGCAAAGAACCATTCATATTGCGAATACTTTGTTGCTAAAACCGAAAGTTCGGATCCTAGTTGACCATTTGCACCTGTAACTAATATCTTCTTCATTAAAACAAGCTATTACAATTTTCAATAAAAGGAAGTATTTGATCTTTTTCCGACACAATTGCATCTTCAAGATTCATTCCCCAATCAATATTTAAAGAAGGATCATCAAATTTAATTCCGCCTTCCGAAGCCTTATTATAAAACTGATCACATTTATACATTACCGAGGCAGTTTCACTAATAACGGAAAAGCCATGGGCAAAACCCTGAGGCACCAGCAACTGTTTTTTATTCTCTGCCGAAAGCAATACGCTAAATGATTTTCCATAAGTTGGAGAATCTTTTCTTAAATCTACAGCAACATCTATAATTTCTCCTTCTAAAACACGAACCAGTTTTGTTTGTGCAAAAGGTGGATTTTGATAATGTAAACCTCTTAAAGTTCCTTTTTTAGAAAATGACTGATTGTCCTGAACAAAATCAATATCAATACCTAAATGTTTAAATTTTGTTTTGCTGTATGATTCAAAAAAATACCCTCTTTCATCGCCAAAAACTGTTGGTTCTACAACTACTAAATTTTTTATAAACGTTTCTTCAATTTTCATTTTTTAAAATGCAGTTTTTTTTATTTATGTTTTTTAAAAAAGGTATTAACCACTTCTTTAATTCTATCTTTTTCTTCTTTCGTAATATTTGAACTGGAAGGTAAACATAACCCTCTCTCAAATAAATTTTCGGCCACATTATTACCATAATATGGATAATCTGAAAAAATGGGCTGCAAATGCATTGGTTTCCAAAGTGGACGACACTCAATATTTGCATTTTCAAAAGCGAGCCTAAGAGTTTCCCTATTTATATTTTCTTTCGTGTTTTGCTGAACTAAAATTGTGCTTAACCAATAATTTGAAAAGCAATCTTTATTAACTGTCTGAAAAAGTTGTATTTCATCTATGTCTTCAAAGATTGTCTTATAAAAACAATTTATTTCCCTTCGCGAATTAATGTTTATATTCAAAATCTCCATTTGTCCAAGGCCGATTCCTGCACATATATTACTCATTCTGTAATTGTATCCTATTTGGCTATGTTGGTAATGTACGGCTTCATCTTTGGATTGTGTGGCATAAAAAACAGCCTTTTCTTGTAAAACCTTTGATTTAGAAATTAAAGTACCTCCACTCGAAGTTGTAATAATTTTATTTCCGTTAAAAGAGAGAACTCCAAAAGTCCCAAAAGTCCCGCACTTTTTTCCTTTGTAAGTACTCCCAAGAGCTTCTGCACTATCTTCAATAATCGGAATTTCATATCTTTCTGCAATTTCATTAATTTCATCAACTTTATATGGATTTCCATACAAATGAACGGCAATAATTGCTTTAGGTTTTTTTCCTTTTTTGATTCTGTCCTGAATCGCAATTTCGAGATTCTCAGGACACATGTTCCAGGTTTCTGATTCACTATCCACAAAAACAGGATTAGCTCCCTGATATAAAATAGGATTGGCTGATGCAGAGAATGTAAGACTTTGACAAATAACCTCATCTCCAGCACCAACTCCTAATAAAATTAATGCTAAATGAATTGCAGATGTTCCCGAATTTAAAGCCGTTACAAATGATTCTTCTGCAAGATAATTTTCAAGAACCTTCTCAAAATCATTTACGTTTGGTCCCCCTGAAGTAATCCAGTTATCATCCAGTGCCTTTTGAATGTATTTCTGTTCGAAACCACTTTGCTGTGACAAGGATAGAAAAATTCGGTTATTTTCCATTAATGTTCCAATAATCTGAAGTATAACGAACATCGTCATCACAAACAGCTGACAATGGCAAAGTAGAAAATGATAATAGCTTTGAATTTGCTTCTAACGATTCAATTGCATTGGCAAAACCTGCTGGAATATGTACAATTTTACTTTCTGAAGTACTCACAATTATAGTTTCTATATTTAAATCTTTCGAAGGACTTTCCCAATTATCAATTTTTACAAAATGAATTTTGAAAGATCCGTTTACACAATAAAAGTTTTTAGCATCTAATTTGTGTCCCTGCCAGGCACGGATTGGGTTTTCATCAGAATTACTGATAATATAAAATCTTTGAATGTCCTTAAAACTAAAATCGTTTACATAAGAAATAGTTCCTCTATGGTCTGAAAAATTTCCTCCTTGAATTACTTTAGGATTCATTAATTTAATTTTAAATCAAGTCTTCTTAACAAATAGAATTTTAGTGAATATACTAAAAGCAAAGGAATAGTAATAATTAAGAAAATTAATGTTTCACTAATTTTTTGATATAAAAACACCACTAAAACTGACACCATCATTTGTGCTAACGCATAATATAAGGAAACTAATCTATGCTGAATTTTATATTCGTTACTTAAAACCTGATACAAATGCAAACGATGCGCCTCAAAAATATTCTGTTTTAAATACAGTCTGTGCAAAATGGTACAAACAGCATCTGCACCATACACTGCTAAAAATAAAAGCCAAACAACCGAATCAGTTTTTAAAATTAATTTTATAACCAAATAAATAATCCAAAAGGCAATTGCGATACTGCCGACATCACCTGCAAAACACTTGGCACTTTTTCTAAAATTAAAAAAAAGAAAAACCAAACTGGCAATCATGGCGTATTTTATAAAATTACCATCAGTAAATAATTGAATATTTTTATTTACATATAATAATGAACCCATTACCACTAAGGTATACAAACCTGTTATACCGTTTATACCATCCATGAAATTGTAAGCATTCAAAAGACCTATCGCTATGATATAAGCTATTACAACTCCAAATAATGCTACTGAATTAAAAACTTCAATATCATAAAAAATAAGAGTAATTGCCAAAAAGTGAATTGAAATCCTGATTTTATTTGATAAGCTTTGAATATCATCCCAGAAACTTACTATACTCACTAACGTAATTCCTATAAAAAAGAAATAATTACTTCCGAAATGTTGCACAAAATATAATAAAGCGGAGAACCAAAAAATGATTCCTCCTCCTCTTAGTGTGATTTCCGTATGTGAACTTCTTTCATTCGGTTTGTCTATGATATTGTAACGATAGGCTACTTTGAAAAAAGCTAGTTCCATCAACATCAAAACTGCAAAAATAAGTAAATAAATCATATATAAAATTCTTAATGTTTTTATAGAAATACCGAAAAAAAATGTCGTGGAACAATCTTTTAAAAGAAAACAATTACCTTTTAAAAGATTGTATGGTCTTCGCTAGGCCATATTTTGCAGAAACTGGAAACTCTTTCTGTAATGCATCTTTAATCTTATCATTACTAACAACATAGCTTTCTGTTAACTTTTGTAATCTTTCTGAGTTTAAAGGCAAGAACAAATAATCTCCAACTTTAGCAATAATTTTCATTAATTGAGAGGGTATTTTCCAAATTACACTTTTCTTATCTAAAGTAACACCTATTAGTTTAATTAAATCGTTAGTAGATAATGACTCATCATCAGCTAAATTATAAACTCCATTAGGAATATTTATATTTTCAACTAATTCTTTAATGACGAAACAAAGATTTTCTACGGTTAAAAAAGAACGTTGATTATTAAACGCTCCTAAAGGCCAAGCAAACCATTTAGCAACTAATTGATATAATAGGTTTAGATTCCATTTATATCCAGAACCATGAATCATGCAAGGTCTTAAAAAG
>CBFGNY010000051.1:0-23430 GCA_965650235.1 uncultured Flavobacterium sp.
ATCCTCCGAAAGAATGTCCCATCAAACCGATTTTTAACGGATCAACCAAATTTTTATTTATAATGTGATGGGTTGCACTAACAGTACAATCGACCGAATCCTCTCCAACTTTTCCAGTTTCATGTTCAATATCAGGACATAAAATAAAATAGTCATTTGTTGTTAGCACAGATGCATTAAAGCCACTGCCGGAAAATAAGGTAGGATTAATATATTTATGAAGTCCATGAGATTGCTTTTCGTAAACATAAACAATCATTGGATACTTTTTTTTTGGACTGTAATTTGCTGGATAGTATAAAATGCCCTGTAATTCTTTTCCTTTTGAATTGCTGTATGAAATAAGTTCAGACGTTCCCCATTGAAATTTATTGTAATGGGAATTGCTTTGAAAAATGATTTTTTCCACAGAGTTATTTTCTTTTAAAATCAGCCGCGGCGGAAGATTAAATTTCTGCTGCTGATAGATATATAGCTGATGTTTTTTTATGTAATGCATATTATCAAAATAACTATCACCATACAATATTTGTTTCATGTAACTGTCTTTCTCCAAGCTGTAATATCCAGTCTTGCCGTCATCGCCTTCTGCACGAAGAATCAGCTTGTCATTTAAATCTATAGTAACTCCTTTCCAGCCGTCATAATTTTGGACCAGAAGATCATAATCTCCCAGAGTACTTAATCTGAATTTAGTTTTATTTTCCCTCCCCTTCGTAAGTCTTCTAAATGAAGTTCCATCATACCTTACCGCCCAAATATCATATTGGTCATACAATAAGATCTCTTTGTCTCCTGGAGTCCATCCGGGATTACCATATGCGGAATCACCACCCAATATAAAGACTCTGCCAAAGAAAGGCACTTTGATTTTCTGTGTGATGTTCTTGTGAGATTTAATTTTAGCATCGTAAATCCACCAGTTATTATCCCTATAGTACGCAATAAACCGGCCCGAAGGAGATGGGAGCAGATCCGAATGGATTTCGCTCTGTTTTCTGACCAGTATATCTTTTTCACCTGTAACCAGATTCACTATATAATAATCCCTGGGAGCTTCAATTTCAAATTGGGGTTCATATTGTTTAGGATTCGATACAATTGCTATAGTTTTATTGCCGTTGAGCATAACGCTGGAAAAATCCACAGATGAAATTGGGACAATATGTCCGGATGCAGGATGCCACACAGCGAGATTTGCCTTTTCGTAAAACCTCCCAGATCTTTGTTCTCGGGGATAAATCCACTTATCCGCAGTATTCCAAACTTCCACTGTATCGCTGGCTTTTTTTTGAGCAGGCCTGTTTTTTGGAGCAAGTCCAAAGAATACCTTTTCTAAATCAGGTGATATGCTTAATGGATAAGTCCCATCCTTGTCAAAATTTTTATCCAAAGGAAAATTACTTTGCTCACCTGCATCAAGCTTATACAATTTCTTTAGCTGTAGGTTATACAAACAAAGACTCATACTATGATCAGTAGAATCCGATGCGGTGTAAAAAGCAACTGCTTTTCCATTTTCCTCCCATGAAAAGTTGTAAAAATCAGCGCTCTGCTGCTTTAAAATCCAGTTTATTGCCGAGGTATTATTCAGACTTAAAAGTCCAACAGAATAATTTGAATTCTCTTTTATTAAAATAATAAGTCCTTTTTCATTAGGGCTCAGGGAAAAGTGGACTACTTCGTGAATTGTTTTGACCTCATTAGTTGATAAATTAAGGATTTGCAGAATTTTGTCTTTTTTTAAAAGTGTAATTATCTGGTCTCTCGCAGATGAATATTCAACCTGTGTATCAATGGGATAAGCTTCCTGATCTCCTGAAGTTAAATTTAAAGTCCTGAGGTTATTTTTATCTTTACAGATCAGATGTCCATTACCCGCAAAACGAGGAAATATCCCTTTTGGAAAATTATAAGTTTTAAGGTTAGCTGTATTGCGTACAAATAAAGTATCTATATCATTATCATAAATCATTCTGTAGCTTATCCACTGGCCATTTGGAGAAATATTTTCAACTATTGGTTCTCCCCATTTCTGATAATCGAATTCAGTCAACGGTTTCTTTTGCACCACCTGCCCCCATAAGGGACAGGCTACTAATGGCAAAATAACAAATAAAACTAAAAAAAAATTCAGATTCATATACAGAGATTCCTGTTTCTTCATCCCGACTGGTAAAATATTTTGAGGTATCATAATTTAATATCCGCTATTCTGTGGACGCAGGTTAGGATTTATACTTAACTCATTTTGAGGCAGTGGGAATAAAACATCTGTTGAATTCCATCCTGCTTTTGACACAGAGAGAACACTATCAATTTCCCCCGAACGCTTCAGGTCAAAAAAACGATGTCCATATTCTGTAAACAGTTCCCATCTTCTTTCGCGTAAAACAGCATTAATAATTTCCTGCCCAGATACAGCCTGTGTGTCGGCCAGCCCCGCGCGCTTTCTTATAACATTTAAATCTTCTTTAGCACCTATGAGATCTCCCTGATGTGCCCTTGCTTCTGCTCTTATTAGATATTGTTCAGCTAGGCGAAATATCACCGAGTACTCAACTGAGGAAGCTGTATAATCAAACTCCTTATATTTATAGGAATGATTCCACGTAGTAGGACCATCACTAATAGATGCAGTCCAATTAGTTTTTCGCAGGTCATCTGTTTCAAATGATGTGATCAGATCATTACTTATAGCCACAAGAGGCGGAGGGCCTGAAAAAAATATAAAAATGCCTGCTTCATCTGTGTTTTTTCCGGACGCGGATGGCTGAAACTGCCAAAGTGTTTCCTTTGAACCTTTTATAAATACAAGGGCTGGATTATCTTCAATAGCATAGAGATTTACAGCATTTAATACCGCTGATGCAACGTTTGCTGCTTCTGCCCATGACTCGTTATACAGATATACCCTTGCCAATAATGCTTTGGCCGTAAATTGGTTGGGCCGTATTCTTTCTGCTTTTTTATAGTCCGGTGCAAGCAGGGCTATCGCTGATTCCAAATCCACAATAACTTTGGCATAAACCTCTTTGACATTAATCTTCTCAGCTGCGTTATTGATCTTATGGTTCGTCGAAGTAATATAAGGAATGTCTCCATAGAGATTTGTTAGATAAAAATGCACCAAAGACCTTATAAATAGAGCTTCGCCTTTTAACTGCCCTTCTTCAATTGCAGTTAACTCATTACTTCGCTCCACTCCTTCCATGACTGCATTAGCTGCATAAATCTGATTATAACTGATATTCCAATAATCGGTGATAGTTGAATTTGCAGGCAAAAGTGTATTGGTGTAAAACGGAAGCGGCGGATCGCCAGGACTTGCAAAGCAGTTTAACTCATCAGCATAATTGCCCAGCTGATTAGAAACTCCTGATGCAGTACCGGAAAGTAAGCCCTGATCCCTCATTTTAGAATAAATATCCGACAGTGCAGCGTTTGCAGTTGAATAGTTATCAAATACTGAAACTGTTGTTAATTGTGATTTTGGCAGATCAACTTCTACAAAAGAATCACATGAGCTCAGACATACTATTGTTATTGCTTGAAAAAGCAATAATTGGTGTATAGAAATAATTTTAAACGAGATTGTTTTCATGACAGATAATTAAAAAGTGAGTTGAATTCCGGCAGTAATGATTTTCAGGGGAGGCAGGTAACCTGAGGCTATAAATTCAGGATCGCCATCCTTATATTTTGTAAAAGTGAGCAGGTTCTGCCCCTGCAGGATTAGCTGGCACTGTGTACTTTTCGTACCTAAAGGCAGGTCATAGGAAAAAGCTATATTCTTTAGGCGAATAAAAGACGCATCGGTAATAGAACCCGTGCTCTGGTTATAGAGATAGTCAGCAGTGACGGCATCTTCATTGTAACCGCTGGTATAAATTTGCTGTGCTGCATTATCACCGGACTTTATCCAGCTGTCCGCAGCCCTTGCCGGCTGATTGGACATCTGTCCGGCAAAACCATTATAATAGCTGCGATTCTCCTGTTTTACAAATTGAAAAAGTAAATCAAGCTTCCAGCGTTTGTAGGAGAGCTGATTTTGCAGTCCGCCAAAGTACTGCGGGTTGAAATCCACGACGCTCTGTTTGTCCTCGGGAAACGATATGGTGCCATCCTTATTAATATCCTCGAAAAGATAAACACCTGTCTGGCTGTCAATACCGGTATATTTATAATTAAGCTCAATATTTAAGGGTTCTCCGATACGATATTTCTCATTGTATGGAGACGCGGAAAGTCCTGGAAAACTAATAAGCTTATTTCGGGCAAAAGTAAGATTAAGGCTGGTCGTCCATTTAAAGTTCTGAGTATTGAAGTTTTGAGTCCGGACAGTGAATTCAAATCCTGTGTTTTGCACAACAGCATCTAAATTGGCCTGCATGGACTGGAATCCGGTAGTTCCTGCCAAAGGTATTCCCACGAGCTGATTGGATGAGCGGTTCTGATACCAAGCGGCGGTTAGAAATATTTTATCTTGCAGGATTCCCAATTCAAGAGCAGCTTCAATTTTTTTATTTGTTTCCCATCCAAAATCAGGATTATAAAGTCGTGAAGGCTGTAATCCAACAGTAGAATCATAAGTAAGTCCGGAAGATGTATAGGTATCAAGAAACTGGTAATCACCAATCTGATCATTTCCGGTCGTTCCGTAACTGCCACGCAGTTTGCCGAAACTCAGCCATGAAATATCTTTTAAAAATCTTTCTTTGGTGAAAATCCATGCCACGCCTGCGGCGCCGAAATTGGCAAACTGATTTCCCGGCGCAAATCGGCTTGAACCGTCCCGCCTTCCTGTAAGGTTCACGATATATCGGTCCTGCCAGTTATAATTGATCCGTCCGAAGAAAGCCTGGTATTTATACAGAGCTTCATCACTGTATAAAACCCGCACAGTAGCTGCAGATGCAAGGTCATAGATCAGATCATTTGATGTGAAACCGCTTCCAAATTGATACAGTCGCTCCGTACTCTGGCTTTGAAAAGTTCCTCCAGCCAGAATATTGACTTTACCAAAAGTCATTTCTTTTTCCCAACTTATCTGAGGCTCCACTATCCAGGACTGTCGCTCTGTATTATTTAAATAAATCCCGGAAAAGGCGCTTGTGAGCTGATAAGCAGGATTATATATTGTAGAAGGGGAAGTTCGGGTTTCTTCGTGCCTTAAGTCCGTAAAACCGAAATTGCTTTTCAGAACTAAATTATCCAGTAAATCATAAGACAACACTGCGCTGGTCACAAGGTCATTTGTTTTGGATCTAAACTTTGCATCCCTGTAACGAAGCGGATTCTGCCAAGTTCCATTTTCCCAGTTTAAATTTTCGGCCTCATCATACAGCGCAGGAGCATTTGGCGCGAGATACCTTGAGCTTGCAGTAAGATCATATGCAGGCTGATCATTATCCTGAATATTGTATCCTGCTGAAAAAGTGAGTTTTAACTTATTATCATCGGAGCGGTGACTCATGCTGAACTGTGTCCCTCCTTTCTTGTACATATATTGGCCGGGAAAGACAGTAGACTCTGTGTGGTAAGAACTACTTAACAAAAACTGCGTTTTATCAGACCCACCTGAGAGTGTCGCCTGAAGATCGGTTATCTGCGCAGTACCACCCAAAAATTCTTTCTGCCAATCCGTTTCACGGCTCTGGTCCCATGTCCCGTTTATATCATAGTCCCATGGATTATACTGAGTGAGACCATCATTGACAAAGGCCTGTTTCCGCATAGCAAGATACTGCTCGGTACCCATCAATTTCATAAATTTAGTAGCCGTTCCGGCGCCTGTCGTAGCTTTAACAGTCACAACCGTTTTTCCGCCTTTTCCTTTCTTAGTTGTGATTAGCACAACACCATTGGCGCCTCTTGAACCATAGATCGAGGTAGCATCAGCATCTTTTAATATCTCGATACTTTCAATTGTATCGGGATTTATACTGTTGAGTGGACTTGTAACGGTGGGAAATGTGGAGGCCGTTTGATTATAGCCGATTGGATCCGATGCGTATGGAACCCCGTCTATAATATATAGCGGATTATTACCATCACTTCGAATACTGTTCTGTCCACGGATTTTAATATCGAAGCCCCCTCCGGGAACCCCTGTGGTCTGTATTATACTCACACCCGCCATTCGACCTTGCATAGCTGCAAGCACATTTGTTACCGGTTGGGTTTGAATATCTTTTGCGGTGATTCGGGCAATACTTCCTGTTCGTTCGCTTTCTTTAACGGAATAATAACCTGCATTGACGCGTACTTCCTGTAAAGTTGTTGTATCATAAATCAATTGCACGTTGACAATTTTTCTTCCTTGAACAGGAACGGTCATAGTTTTAAAACCTATGAAAGAAACTATTAAGGAATCCAATGGAGAAGCAGAAAGGGTGTACTGACCACTGTAATCAGAAATAGCTGCAACATTCGATTTGCCTTTAACAGCAATAGTTACGCCTGGCAAAGGATTACTACCATCTGTTATAGTACCCTGAATTTGATTTTGCTGAGCAAAAATGGTATAGTGCCGGACTAAATTTTTGGAATGTAGAGATGAGAATGAAAATAAAACTGCCGTAAAAATTAGACAATAAAAATCTTTCCCATCCTTGTAAAATGAAAAAATATTCATAATATTGGATTGGTTAGTTAAACGATGGTTTGATTGGCTACGGTCCTCTATACCAGTTTGGTCGCTACGGTAGAGGGCCATTTTTTATGCATTAAGTAAACGTCTTAATGGTCATAAAGGGAATTAATTTGTTTAGTTCACATTAGATTGATTAAAGATTCAACGCTTACAATGCGAAACTGTAAAATAAAGGAAGATTCTACTTTGAATGTTAACTGAGTTATTATAAAAAAGGCGCGAACTCAGCTTATTGTTTCAGAGGCATTGGCATACCCAACCACAAATAAGTGAGCCCACGCCCGTAAAGGTCGTGAGCATCTTACTTATCATCTCGTGGTTTTAAAAACGCCAATTTTCTGAAACGAGATTCAAAGCGAATGCTTCAATATTTTGTTTTGAAGAATCGCAAAGATATTAATTCATTTTCAATTGAATTGTTACAAATATATGTAAAAAATTATTTATGGTGATATATCACCATAAATAATTTTAATAAAAGTCAAATATTGTTCCTTCAAATTATAGTACTATGGCTAAGGAAGAACTTTTGAGGGCGTATAAGAAAGCCTTTGGCGAAAACTTAAAAAAAATTAGAGCGGAAAAAATAAAAACTCTAAGTGGAGTTGATAGTGCAACAAAATTTGACTCCAGTAATTATCATAAATATGAAATTGGTACAGGAAATCCAACTCTTGAAACAATAGTAAGTATCGCAACAGGTCTTGGTATCCATCCTAAGGAATTACTAGATTTTGAATTCGACTTAAAAAAAATCGATATTCATATATAAGATGCTTACGCATCTTTTTTTATGTCTTCTCATAACTAAACAGGTATTTATACTGTACTCAAATATTTTAATAATGAATTATTTTGCACATTATTAATAATGCTGATTATCGAAAACCGTAAAAGAAAATGAGAGTGTTTCTGTAAGTTTGGTCTTAAAACAAATCTCGGAAGAATTATGAAACAGATTGATTAAATAAATATGGACGAAACAAATTTTTATAGTTTAACTCAAGAGCAGAAAATAATTCTAATTGAAGGTACAATAGGCAGTAGAGGCAAATATATTAAACACACAAGTGGAATGTGTGGAGAAATCTACATTTTAGACCAAAGCGGAAATTCTTATCCGAGATATGTTTGTGCAAAAATACCAAAACCTTTTGCTAGTTTAACTATAAATGAAATATCAAAAAGGTTTGTGCGAGAGTTAAAAATGCAATTATCCTTTAGTCAAAATAGATTTGTTCATTGGGCTTTTGATTTTGATGAAATAGCAGGAGTTCCGTCTGCATCATTTCGCTATTGGGGTAGCGATTTGCAAAAAATTATAATTGATAATAATACTAGTGCAGTGTCGAAGTTAACACTAATGCTTTATACATGCTTGGGACTAAAGCATTGCTACAGGAAAGGACTAATCGCACATCAAGATTTAAAACCTGCAAATATCTTTATACGTAACTTAAAGAAAGATTTTAATGGACTGCCTGATTTAGATATTTATAATATTGCTTTAGTTGCAGATTTTGGTTTAGCAAATGCTTTTATTGACTATAATATATACGACGGCTCAAGACCATATATGGCACCTGAACAATGGAATAAGGAAGAATTGACATCCGCAACAGATGTATTTGCACTAGGAATTATTTTGTATGAATTATTTAGCGGTGGATATCATCCAGTTGGTATTAAATTAAATGATTTTTGGCCAGTTGCAAAAGATGGCAATTCAAAAAAGTGGACAAAAGAAAGAGATTGGAAAAAATGGATTAGTTCAGAATGCAAAATAACAATTTGTCCATCAATAATAGACATAAATATTTATTCTTACATTGAAAGAATGTTATCAATTGACCCTAAAAAAAGACCTGAAATTGATGATGTAATTGATTTCTTTTTTGAGAACATAAAGAAGGAATGTTCTAATAGTTATAACAATCTTAACATGATTATTAATGATTCTAACCAAGACTTTACAAATCTCGATTTAAAAGAAACAAAACCATATCTATACAACAAATGGAAAAAGTTTGAAATAAAATTTGCATAAATAAAATGCCTTTGCCTAGCATTCATAACAGATTTAGGCAATAGATTTAGGATATTAACCATCATTAACAGACGCTAATCATGAAAATTTTAAAGATGCTTTGGCATCTTTTTTTATGCTCAATAAAAATTTAAAACAGGTATTTATACGGTACGCTATTCTTTCTTATAAGATGTATTTTGTTAATCCTTTTAAATTAAATATGGAAATCCATAAAGGAAAAGTAAAATGGTTTTGTAAGTTTGTCGTTTGACTTGACATAGCTGCAAAAGGAAGTCAAAAATACTTACGCTTTCTGTCTAGCAAATACTTAATATAATCCCAGTCTTTTATGAAAAGAAATTAATACTAATCAAAAAATGTCTGAATAGAAAAAAAATAAAAGGAGACTGCGAAAATCCAAAAGCAATCTTGTATTTTTCAGGATTTGTCAATGCCATTAGCTGTCAATGAATGAGGCCTTAGTATGAACTTAAGAAACAATTTAGCCAATAATCTCTAATTGCTATTTATAAAAAGTATTAAATTTGACATAATGAGAAAACGCTTAAATCTAAAAAAACATCTAGTCGTTTAGCTAATACAATTATGAGGGCATAAAATATTAATTACAAAGATGCAACAGCTGCTTTTGAAATCAATACATATATTGAAAACGAAATAGATCGAGGAAAAGAAAAGCTTTCAAAGAAGGAAGCTGATTCATCGACATAGATATTGACAACTTATTGTATGTAAATTGTCGCGTACTACAAACAACCATTTAAAAATTCAGAAAAACGATTAAAAAAATATAAAGTTATGGACGGCAAGTCATTGAATATAACAGAAGAACTTATCAGAAAGCTAAAAGAGGTTGTTCCTGCAGCCTTTGCTGAAGATAAGCTCGATGTAGATCAACTAAAACAATTATTAGGTGAAAATATAAATACTGATAATGAACGCTATCAATTAAATTGGGCTGGCAAAAATGATGCCTACAAAGTATTACAACAGTCGACCAAATCTACTTTACTGCCTTATCCAAAACACTCTTCCAATTGGGATAATGCAGAGAACGCATTAATTGAAGGTGAGAATTTAGAAGTCTTGAAGTTGCTTCAAAAACCCTATTACGGCAAGATCAAGGTTATCTGTATAGACCCTCCCTATAATACCGGTTCAGATAGTTTCATTTATCCAGATAAGTTTTCAGAAACAAAGGAAGAATATTTAAAACGTCTTGGAGATAAGGATGATGAGGGTCATTTAATGAAAGAAGGATATTTCCGTGCTAATAGAAAAGAAAATGGGCAATTTCATTCTAATTGGCTTTCTATGATGTTCCCCCGTTTATTTCTTGCACGTAATCTGTTGAAAGATGATGGATTAATTTTTGTGAATATAGACCAAAACGAAATTTCAAATCTTAAGCTGCTAATGGATGAAGTATTTGGAGAAGAAAACTACGTGCAAGAGATAATCTGGCAGCGTCATGCAGGAGGAGGAAACGATTCTAAATACTTTGCCGTAGATCACGAATACATTCTTTGCTATGCAAAAAAACTGCCATCTATTTCTAAACTCAGGCTTCCATTAACTGCATCCGATATTACTCAATATAGATTTAAAGATAAACATTTCGATAAATTAGGTCCGTATAAATTGAAATCCTTTTACAGGATGCGTCCGGATGATCCTAGACCAGGTTTACAATATTCAATAAAGATGCCTGATGATTCTGAATTATTTGGAGAGTGGAAATGGGAGGAGAACTCATTTTTAAGCGCATTAAAAGATGAAAAAGTTATTTTACGTCAAGATGATAGAGGGAAATGGATCGTTGAATATAAATTATATCTAAATGCTGAAGATGGCGGGGAAAAGAAAAAAGTTCCCCGTTCAATGTTCTTAAATGAAGCAAGAAATAGTCAAGGAAAGCAAACACTTACAAAAATTTTGGGTGTGGCTAATATTTTCAACAATCCTAAACCTATAGAATTATTAAAAACATTGATCAATATTGGAGTTGGTGATTCTGATAATGAGTATATATTAGATTTCTTTGCTGGTTCCGGTTCCTTGGGTCAAGCTGTTTTGGAGTTAAATGTTGAACAAAAGAAAAATCTGAAGTTTCTAATGGTTCAGCTTCCTGAGATTATTGATGAGAAAAGTATAGCAGCTAAAAATGGTTTCAAAACCATTTCAGAAATAACAAATACGCGAATTAATAAGGTTATAGATCAAATAACAGAAAATAGAGACAAACATTTACAATTTGAAAAAGCTGCTGCAATCGGTTATAGATTTTTTAAGCTTGGTGCTTCCAACTTTAAGATATGGCGTGGTGATGTAATACATAATGAGGAAGAGTTGATAAAACAAGTTCAATTATTTAAATCGGCAGAACATTCTGAAAGCAATGACTTTTGTATGCTATGGGAACTTCTTCTTAAAAACGGAATTGAACTTAATGGTACGATTGAAACAATTACCATTAATGAAATAAATTTATTTTTTGCAAATAGCGGCAAAATTGCTTTCTGCTTTTCTAAACTAAATGACGAAATCCTAGAAGTTATTTCGGAAAGAAGACCACGCCAGTTTATTTGCTTGGACAGCGTATTTAACGATGAGGACTGCATAAAGACCAATATTCAATTAAAGCTTGAAGAACGAGGCGTAAACTTTAAATCCGTATAAATGGACATAAATAAAATATTAATAGAGTGTCAGAATCCTCCCGATAGAAAAAATGTAAATAAAACTTTCTATGTAATTCGTTGCGAATTGATAAAAAATTCTGACGAATACAATGAGATACTTGCAAGATCGATTGAATTAGCAAATAAAGTTAATGCAGGCGCAGCTAATCATAGCGATATAGAACGAAATTTTCCGAGAAGATTAATTGACTCCTTCGGAGGGTTATGTGCCGAATCCGGTTGGGAGAAAGCCATCAACATGGTTTTCGAGGACATTGCTTCTCCAACACCTTTCACAGACGCATCGGTTCAAATTGACATCCAGCTTACAAATGGTGAAAAATTAGAAGTGCGCTCCTCTTTTCCTTACAAAGGGGTAAAATTTGCCGTATGCAATAACTATGCAAATTTTAAAAATATAGGGCCATATTCAAATAGCATAAAAGCTGGTGAAATTCAAAAGAATTTTTATTTATGTGTTTTGTTTGATACCAGAAAGGAGGATTTATTAACTGCTGAAAAAGTTGTATTTACCTTAGTTGGAGGTTCGACTTGGAATATGATGATAAATCAAGGTGCAAACACTTCATTAACGCCATACGATGATGATTCATTCGCGGTGAGGAGCACTTACAAAGTGATCAAACTATCTGATGCGCTCGACGCACGGGGTGTCATAGCGGAAATTGAAAATCTGGGGTATCAAAAAAAACAGAAATGAAATTAAAATTTGACTCAAAACAAGCTTACCAGCTTGAAGCAATTCAATCGGTGGTTAATCTGTTCGAAGGGCAATATTTGAACGATTCAAATTCTGAATTTTCTTTAACTTCGGAAAACAGCGGCAGTATACAATTTACCGAACAAGGCGTTGGTAATAATTTTACCCTTACGGAAGAAGAAATTTTTGCAAATCTTAATAGAATTCAGACAGCCAATAATCTTAGAGAGGATGAAATCTCTACTACGTTAGAAAAACTTTGGTATAATGAAGTTGCAGATACAAAAGGTAATATCACCGATACTGCTATAGCTGCTCCATTTCCTAACTTTTCTGTCGAAATGGAAACAGGTACCGGGAAAACATATGTGTATCTGCGTTCCATTTATGAATTAAACAAAGTCTATGGTTTTAAAAAATTTGTAATTGTAGTTCCTTCGATAGCTATTCGTGAAGGAGTGCTCAAAAGCCTTTCCATAACATTTGACCATTTTCAAGGTTTGTACGAAAATCAGTCTGCCGAATTTAAAGTCTATGATTCCAGCCGATTGGCCGATTTAGGGAATTTTGCAAAGAGCAACGCTATTCAGATCTTGGTAATCAACATTGACAGCTTTGCTAAAGATGCCAACGTGATTAATCAAGTAAGAGAAACAGGCGTCAAGCCGATCGAATACTTACAAAAGTCCAGCCCAATTGTGATTATTGATGAGCCGCAGAATATGGAGACTGATATTCGTAAAAGAGCGATTGCCAATCTTAATCCACTTTTTACCCTTAGATATTCCGCTACTCATAAAAACACCTACAACCTTATATATAAACTAGACCCTGTAAAAGCGTATGATTTAGGCTTGGTAAAACAGATTGAAGTAGATTCTGTCGTGACCAAAAATGACAGCTCGGGAGCATTTATAAGTGTGGATAAGTTTATGTCAAAAAAACAATCCATAACCGCTAAAATTACAATATTCGTAAGCGATAAAACCGGGGTGGCCAAAAAACAGGTTACAGCCAAAATTGGAGATGATCTACATACACTCTCCAAAGGTTGGGACATTTATAAAGAAGGGTATGTAATCAATGAATTGGATGCTGAGAATGGCTTCATAGAGTTTTCGGGTGGACAGTTCGTATATCAAGGTGAACCTGTTGGCGGACTAACAGATCAGATACTCAAAGAAATGGTTGATGCCACTGTAGAAAACCATTTCAAAAAAGAAAAGGAATTAAAAGTAAAAGGCATAAAAGTATTATCGCTTTTCTTTATTGACCGCGTAGCCAATTATAGAAGCTATGATGATCAAGGAAGCCCTGTTAAAGGAAAGTTTTCCTTATGGTTTGAGGAAAGTTTCAACAAATGGAAGAATATGCCGTCGTATAGAGGACTGTACTCTTTCGAAGCTGAAGATGTACACAATGGCTATTTTAGTCAGGACAAGGGGAAATTCAAGGATTCCAAAGAAGGAAAATCCACCAAAGCAGATGATGAAACCTTTAAGCTTATCATGCAGGATAAGGAGCGATTACTGGATATAGATACACCATTACGTTTTATATTCAGCCACTCTGCGTTAAGAGAAGGATGGGATAATCCAAATGTATTTCAAATATGCACTTTGAATGAAAGCAAATCTGAAATGAAAAAACGTCAGGAAATTGGTCGTGGTTTGCGCTTGTGCGTAGATCAAAAAGGTGAGCGTAATTTGGAACGCTCCATCAATCGTCTTACTGTAATTGCTAATGAATCTTATGAGGCATTCTCTAAAGCATTGCAATCGGAAATTGAAGAAGATACAGGGGTTAAATTTGAAGGAAGAATAAAAAATGCAAGAGACCGTAAAAAAGTACAGTTAAAAGACAAGTGGCTTGAAGATTCACTATTCCTAGAATTGTGGGAAAAAATAAGATATTGTACAGAGTACAAAGTAAATTACAGCACAACAGCGCTTATCAAAAATTGTGTAACTTCCTTGAAGAAAATGCCATCGATAGAGAAGCCTGTTATATATCGTGAAAAAAACATTGCAAAGTTCATTAGGGATAAAGAGGGCAAATTAGTCGAATTAGGTGGAGAGCAAAAAGGTTCTAAAGAAAAAATAATAAAGGATACGAATTATGCCATTCCTGATTTTGTGGCTTACATTCAATCCAAAACGGAACTTACAAGAGATACCATTACCAAGATTCTCCTTCAATCCAACCGTTTAGGCGAAATCTTCAATAATCCTCAGTTATTTATGGATACCACAGTTAGGATTATTAAAGATGAATTTGACAGAATCAAAATAAATGGTATCGAATATGAGAAGATAGCAGGAAAAACCTATGAAATGAAATTATTTGAAGCTGCTGAAATAGAACAATATATGGACAATCTCGTCTTGGTTAAAAAACAGGTAAAAACACTTTACAACTATATTGTAATTGATTCGTTAAGTGGTCCAGAAAAACAATTTGCCGAAGATTGTGAGACAAGGGATGATATTTTGTTTTACGTAAAACTTCCTTCCAAGTTTCAAATCAAAACTCCTATCGGGCCCTATAATCCGGACTGGGCATTGATAAAGAAAGAGGATGATGAGGAAACCAAAATTTATTTCGTAGCCGAAACAAAGGATGCAAAAGCGGCCAAAGACAGAACTTTATTAAGAGATAAAGAACGTATGAAAATAGAATGCGCAGAAAAGCACTTTGAGGTGATTGATAATGTACAATATCTTGTTGTTAGTGCAGTAAGTGATTTAAAATTATAAAAAACTATCTAATGAATCAGAAGTACTTTGCAGCTCTTAAAGAAATAAAAGAAACCGACGTAAAGGTTTTGCTAAAAAAATCTTATCGCGGAATTTGGGAAACGGCAATCAAAAAATATTCTGATTCTGCCCATTTTATTTATGAGCTGCTGCAAAATGCTGATGACACTAAAGCCTCCTGGGTTAAATTTGACTTAAAGGAAGAAGGCTTATATTTCAAACACAACGGTTTGGTAAGATTCACGATTTCCAATCCTGAAAATGAAGAATCTGATTCTGAAAATGGAACATTAGGACATATCAACTCGATTACATCTATTGGAAATTCTACGAAGATAGACGATCAGAAGATCGGTAAATTCGGCATCGGATTCAAAGCTGTTTTTGCATACTGTGACACGCCCCATATATTTGATGATAATTTTTCATTTAAACTCGAAAATTATATAGTCCCGGTTGAAGTCAATTTTGATGGAGAGAACAGAGGCAATGGTGAAACTCTATTTTTCTTTCCTTTTAATCACAAATCAAAAACTCCCGAGGACGCCTACAAGGAAATTGAAAGCAAACTAGACAATCTATTCCAACCTACCCTATTTTTAAGCAACCTCCAAAAAATAGAATGGAAATCCGAAAGCGGCAAAGGCCTTTACTCCAAAAAAGAAAAAGAAACCTATGGATTTGGAAACATCACCGCTCAACTTTTCGAGGTTGCAAGCAATGAAAATGGAAACGTAAAAAAGGAAGAAATCTGGATCTTCACCAAACAAATTACCCAGACCAGCACAAATTCCAAGTTCAAAATCAGCACTGGTTTCTTTGTTCTAGAAGAAAATTCTAAACTAGAAACCGGATACAATTATGAAGCATTCTGCTTTTTTCCGACAAAGGAAGACACCAAACTAGGTTTCATTATTCAAGCACCGTTTTTATTGACAGACAGTCGAGAAGGAATAAAGACAAATGATAGTTGGAACACATCTCTTATACAATTATTAGCAGAATTGTCTGGAGAGGCAATCAGGATACTAAAAGATATTGGGATGAAAAATGGTAGCAATCTAATTGATGACTCGCTTCTGGATATTATACCTTACAATTCCCAAGTCTATAATCAGACTGGCATAAACAGCAGGATTTCATTCCTGCCATTTTACACTGAAGTAAGGAAAAGTTTTCTTAATCATCCTATTTTACCTGGAAGATCTGGAAAATACTTTCTTAAGTCGAAAGCTTATTGGGCGGCTGATCCTGAATTATCGGAATTGTTCAGCAATGAGCAACTTAGCAACCTATTCAACAACCCCAACTCAGGCTGGGTATTTGTTTCAAAGGGGCAAAAGCAGCTGAATCAAGCAAACAAGGCTTTAGAAAGTTACATCAATGGTATTATTACAGAATCAGTAGATGCAAAAAAATTAATCAGAAGATTCACATCAGCTTTTATAGAAAAACAGACTGATGATTGGTTAATAAAACTTTACGCTTATCTGGCAGACCATAAATATTTATGGAATGATAATGATAAGCTGGCCATAAGACAGCCTCTATTACTCAATCAGAATAGAAAGGCCGTAGTCCCCTTCAATAAAGATTTAACCGCTCCGCAGATATTCATGCCATTGGATAGAGCATCCTCGCATGACACCATTTATCAGCCTCTAGCCGACAACGCGGATGCAATGGCCTTTATCTCTGCCATAGGTATAGGCAAACCAGATATAAAGGCAGAGATTTTCAATGACATTATCCCGCAATATGAAAGCATGTTTGATTATAGTGATACAGCCTTAATCTTACAGCATTTTGAAACATTTTTGAACTATTATGAGGACTGTTCGGTAGCATATCAAACAGAACTCATCACTAAGCTTAAAGAGCTTTCATTTGTTGCCTGCCATAATCCGCAAAAAAAAGAAACAAGATTTTTTAGCGAGCCGGAAGGACTCTATTTCAATGACGACGATTTGGTCAAGTACCATTCCCATAGCGGTGAAATTTATTTTCTTGATGATGATTTTTACAGTGAATACTTAAGCGGGTCAAAAGCCGAGGTTACTAGAAAGCTGTTTGCCGAGTTAGGCATTGGTTCTTATCCAAGGCTTATTAATACAGAATTAGATCCAGATGCGGCAAACAAGGAAATGTTTGGTTTGGACAACATCCTGATCTCATATAAATACAATGAATACCAAAAGATAACTGATAAAGAATTAGAGGGCCTTAGTCTGGTCGTTAATAATATAACCCCCGAAGTGTCGGTAATTCTCTGGAATTATTTATTGCATTTCGCTAAAGGGCAGACTGTTTCATTGTTAAAGGGAAAATTTTCGGGAAAGTTCTCCTACTATCCACGAAACGGCTCATCTCAAAACATTACAAACTTCACCTCCACTGCTGCATCCATTCTTCAAAATGATAAATGGCTTCTTAATAAAAATGAGGAATTTGTCTGCGCAGGCCAACTTTCAATTGATGACCTGAATGAGAATTATAATCAGGACGATCCATATATAAATGTACTTCTCGAGTTCATCGGTATCATAAATCCGGATGCGGATTTGGATCTGACAGATGAACAGAAGAAAGCCTATGAACTAGGAAAAAAACTTTTAGCTGAAAATATAACTGCCGATGACCTAAACGCTTTTATTGAAGAAATGGCCAGGAAGAAAAGCTCCAGCGAGCCTATTGAGAATCATTTTCCGCTAAATGAAGTACCTTTAAACGATAAAGACCTTCATAAGACATTATCCAATATCAACAAAGGGATCAAGAAAAACCGTAAGCAAAGACTGGAATTAAACCAGGATGACCCTGAAACATCCAAAAATCAAATTCCGTCCCAACCCAACATTGGTATAGAAGAAGAAGAGGAAGAGCCTGCTGTCGATCAGGATTACTATACTACCCCTTCTGTAAATCTACAGAAGAAAATAGAAAAGCTGAAATTGCAGGCAGAAGCCCAAGTAGAAGAATTGACGAGAATTGAAAAATTAACAGAATTAGCAAATACTTCCGAGCGATATTCATTCAGCTGGTTCAAAGCACTGCTGGAATTAGAATACTTAAACAGTTCCGAATCCAATTCCTCAGGCAAGCAGATATCCATACAATTTTCAAAAGTTGAGCATGAAAAAGATACGGAGAGAACTTTAGTCCTAAAACATCCCAATAGATATATCCCACAATCAATCGAAGACATTGGAGATATACAAATTCGCCTGTATCAAGGTGATCAGACGACTTCTATAACTATCGAAGTGGTAAGTGTCAAGGAATACACCCTTAGGGCAAAACTCAAAAAATCTACAGATATTTCCGATATCGATTTAACAAAAATCAGCCGGGCGGTTATTGATATTAAAAATCCTGTTTTCATATTAGAAGAGCTTAGAAAAGCCTTTTACCAATTGAGGTTAGAAGATGATTATAACCTGCAGCAAAATATTACCGACCAGATAAGATTCATTTTTGGCCCGCCCGGTACGGGAAAAACCACCTATCTGGCCACCAGTGAAATTATACCACTAATGCAAAAGGATGAAAATCTGAAAATATTGGTACTTGCTCCCACGAACAAAGCGGCAGATGTACTGACAAAACGCATTATTGAAAAAATGGATGGTGAGAAATCGTATTATAATTGGCTATTGAGATTTGGTACTACCAGCGATACTGAATTAGAAAACAGCGGCCTTGTTATAGATAAAAGTTTTGATATCAGGACCAGGCCTAAAAATACCACCATCACAACTATCGCAAGATTTGCGTACGATTATTTTCATCCCGATACACTAGAGGAAAGGCTGCATTTAAAATTCTTGGATTGGGATTACATCATTATTGATGAGGCCTCGATGATTACAATAGCCAGTATTTCCTATGTACTTTATCAGAAATCCAATTCAAAATTTATTATAGCAGGCGATCCTTTTCAGATACAGCCAATTACTCAGATAGACCAGTGGAAAGATTTGAATATTTATGAAATGGTACAACTCACTAAATTTATAAACCCAGTAACTATACCTCATAAATTTGAAATAATAAACCTCAGTACTCAATACCGCAGCCTACCAACTATCGGCGAAGTATTCAGCCGTTTTACCTATGGGGGCAGCTTGAGCCATTACAGGAAACCATCCAGTCAAAAAACCTTAAATATTCCCGACCTAAACTTTAAGGATATAAACATTATCAAGTTCCCTGTACAGAAATATGAAAGCATATACAAACCAAATACACTGAACAAATCCAACTATCAGGTCTATTCAGCATTATTTACTGTAGAATTTGCAATGCAGCTGGTCCATGAAATTCGTACTAATCACAAAGATAAATTCAGAATAGGTATTATATGCCCTTACAAAGCCCAAGCCACGATTATCGAAAAAACCCTCGCCAGACTGCATAACGACGACGAAAAAGCAGAGATTCAAATAGGGACAATTCATGGTTTTCAGGGAGATGAGTGTGATATTATTATTTCTGTATTTAATCCACCTTACAGTATAGGAAGGTCACAAAACATGTTTTTAAACAAACAAAATGTTCTCAATGTCGCCATCAGCAGAGCAAGAGATTATCTATTTATTCTTATGCCTGATGATAGAACACAAGACGTGGAGAACCTCTATCGCATTAAAAAAATAGAACGGCTGGCCAATCAGTATTCTCAAGGGAGGATAGCTATTTATGAAACAGAAGCTGTAGAAAAAAAGTTATTGGGTTCCGAAACCTATGTATATGATAATTCTTTTGCCACTACGCACCAATCAGTGAATGTATATGCGAAACCTGAAAAAAAATATGAGGTAAGATGCGAAGAAATAGCCATAGATGTACAAATGAAACACTGACCAATAAATAAATGAATGGAGAAGCTTATAAATCGAGAATCATATGCGCGCGATCGGGGCTTGTTAAGGAAAATAATTTGGGTTTCAGAATGAAAATTGCTAAAGTAGGCTTCTTTTAGAAAATAAATTTCATATACATTTGAGGAAAGAGACTTAAAAAAATATTTAGTGGTTTGTATGGAGATGAAATCGTAAATCAACTTGCGAAAAAAATGATTTGATGTCTGAAAACTTGGATCAAAAAAAACTCGCAAAATATCACTTATCTACACACGCCTTTCTTTAAAAGCCAGTTGTATCTCTCCAGCCCCGATTGGAGCGAAATCCTTTTCTGCCGTGGTTCGGCATAAAAGATTGAAGCGCAAAGCGGGAGAGGCTGCCTAATAATAATTCTACTTCAAAAAGCCACGCTATTATCCCGCTTAAAAATAAGATAAAAATCAACCCTAGAATCAGAATAAAAACAGCATAAAAGAAATGGGGCTTAAAAACCCCATTCCCTTTTTTTAAAGTAAGTAAGACTTCCAAAAATTATTTCTTAGACTCCTCGATAGAAACTTTTCTAAACTCTTTCAACAGTTTTTCAATTTCCAGTGTTGACTTGCGGGCTCTTGCCCCTGCTGCTTTTACTCCTTTTTCAATTAAAGACTCCGATTCCGTTTTAAATGTTTCGATTTCGGCGTTTATTTTTGCTACTAAATCTTTCATGATTATTTATTTAAGTTAAGTGAGCAAAAATATAATTTTGCTTGTTATACACACTAGTTTTTTCGACGAAAAAAAATAAAAGACTTACTGAATCGACCGGATCGCAATTGTTTCCCGAGCTGCTTGTTAAAAATATATTTACTCGGATATCTTATTGAGTTCATTAATAAAATAAGAAGTTGGGCATCCCGCTCTTGCAAAAAATGCCTGTGCAAATCTTTGCGTGCTGCTAAAACCAGCCTCCTCTGCCAATGCTCTGTTGGAATACTTCCTCACTTTAGGATCCTCTTTCAATAAGGAGATTATATAATCTATCTTCAAATCTGCTATATAGTTGGTAAACTTTTTGCCCCTGAAATGATAAATAATCTTTGACAAATATTTAGGGTTGGATTTGAATACCGCGGCAAGTTTTATTGAAGTCAGGTCTTTTTCAAGAAATTTTTGATTTCTTTCAAATTTCTCAAGCTGCTTTAGTATCTGTGCAACCGTATCTTTATGAATATCATCAATTCCGTTCTGCCCATTTCGGGCTTCCAGCTTCGGGGCAGGGTCGTTTTGTTTCATTGCCTCTTCAAAATTCTGTCTGTAGATTTTTTTATTTCTAATATGCCTGTAGGCCATGAACAGTACAATTAAAAACAAGAGTACAGTTATAGCCGTAAAAATAAGGTCATTGTACTTTCTTTTGTTGAATGAGTCTTCAATCTCTTTTTTCTCTTTTACCAGTATATTGGTATCATATACTTTGCGGACCCTATTTGACAGGTACCTAAAATTGTTATCCAGTACACTGTCCGCTTTAAGCAGCTTTTCGATATAAAAAAGCTGTTTGGACAGGTCCTTTTTAGACTTATAATATTTTATTATCAGTTCGTAATTCTCCCTGAGGTCCGGGCGTATGTATTGCTTATCATCAAAAATCCGGTCCACTTTCATAAAATAGGACAATGCCATTTCGGGTTTTCCAAGTGCCCAATAACTTTTACCAATGTAAAAGTATCCAACGGATGTGTTTCCAAAATCCTTATTTTTATTTAAGGCTGGCAGTGACTGGTTAATTTTCTGGATAGCGGTTCCATAATTATTTTTAAAATACTGATTGATTCCCTCTGAATGAATAAAGTAATCTCTCATGTCATTATTTTCCAGTCTTCTCCCCTCCTCAAGACCCTTGCTGTTTATTTCAGAGCATAGACCGAAGTTGCCAATCTTATTATAGCACAAGCCAAGCAAATGCAATGAATTAAGATACGCCCTTTCATTTTTGCCTTTAAAAAAATCCCGGCACTCACTAAAAAGAGAAATTGCCTCGTCATAAAATCCCAGATAGTATTTTATATTTCCAATGTTATACTTAACCTTATATATCAGGTATTTGTCACCGGTTTTAGAAATATAATTATCTGCTATCAGATAATTATCAAGGGCATATTTATGCTTTTTCTGGCCGTAGTAAACAATTCCTTTGGAAAGGTAAGCAGAGCCAATCAGGGCATTGTCTTTGGACCGACTGGCAGCATAAATCATACTGTCAGCATATATCAGTTTCAATTTCTCAGTTGAGTAGTGCAAATAATTTTTATAACCATTTACAATTTCCTCGGAATTTTTCTCCGTATTTGCCTTATCTAGAAAGTACTTTAGATAATAAGCTTGTTTGAATTTATCCTCAGCTTCAGCTTCAATGCGTTCAAAAAGATAATCATAACTCTTCGACTGCAACGTATCGGAAATTTCAGGATGTAAATCACGGGGGTAAAATTGAACTCCAAAACAAAGAAAAACTAATAAGAGATACTTTTTGATCATAAGCTTAATTAAATTTAGGGCACTAATTAAACAAAAAATACAGTTTTACAGGAAAAAAACGCAATTCGATAAAGATAATGTAACGAATGCGAAAAAAGAGCCTCAAATATAACGTAATATATTGATAATTAAGATATTTAATACAAAAAATCATGTGTGGATTTGCGGAAAATCCATATCCCAATTACCGGAAATCCACACATAATGTTTTGCGGGGCTGGATTTCAGCCTATAGATTTGTCATGAATTCAAAAGCAAAAATATTGGGCAAGGTGCCCGATTAAAGTTCTGCTAACCCGGGTGAAATGAACTGACTGCGAAAATCAGTCTTTACATTTAACAAATTTATCCATGAAAAATCTTTTATCATTAGTGATAATCGCATCACTATTAATTTCCTGCAACACTGAGGATATTGAGAACACTGAAAATTTAGAAAATAGCACTGCTAAAGATGAATCCTATAAAGCAGAAAAAATGCTTACCGGATTCCAACCCGAAAACACGGCTAACCCTTATGATGTAGCCGGCAAAATACACAATGACATCCTAGACGCATACCTCACAGGATACCATACCTGCAGCACAATTGCACAAGTCAGCCAGAAAGTTGATTCCATTTCAGCTTTGAATAATGATCTGTTAAGTTTAGAAACAAGCTCCCCTATCATCTATGGTGAGATACAAGAGATTATTGATAATCCCCAAATAGAATTAGAACAGGCAATTGCCAGTTCTCCAATGACAAGTACTGCAAAGGACTGCCTTACCGGTTTTATGGCCTCTATGCTCCTATGGGAAGTTAATGAATACAGCGTTATTCATCAATCCATCATTTCATTTGAGGCTTCTGTTATGTCCAATTCCCAGTTTAGCAATGAGGAAAAAAGGATCATTCTGACCACCTCATCCATTACAAGATATGCCATATACTATACCCGGGAACGCAAGGATAAAGATTGGGAAACATCAGTTGGAAATCGCGTTGGAGCTGTGCAGGGTGCTGTTGCCAATTCTTCTGCCGCAGTTAAGAGATCAACTGTAGCTGGAATTATGATTCAAAACATGCAAACGCCGTAGCCATGTATATAACTGAGCTGGCTGAAAAAAAACTGCAGTACGCATACTGTGTTTTTTTGATCCTTTTCAATCTAGTGTGCCTTTATTTCATCATAGATTTTTTAG